>NZ_JAAGOG010000032.1:0-54127 GCF_010747425.1 Nostoc sp. UIC 10630 | reverse complement strand
TTATAATTATTCATCATAAAACCCCATGAAACCCATGATTATTAAACAATAAGCTCAGATTCGGGAAAGTCTTGTTCAAGTTTACCTTGAATATATAAAAAACTATCTATTGCGTGATTTAAAGCTGTTTCTTCATCTTTAACTTTTTCAAGAGAACTGTCTCTTTCCACTCTTAATTTATCAATATTTTCCTTATTTTTAGCTTTAGCTATAGAAAAGAAAAAATTATCTAATTTACCGATTAAAACTTTAGCAATTTTCTTATCTGGAAAATACTCAAATAAAGGTAAATGTTCCAATACTTGGTCAAAAGCAATATCAAGAATTAAGCCACCGAACTTCCAAAACACATTCTCTTCAGATAGTTTTTGATTCTCAAGTTTTTCTTTTTTTTGTAATAGCTCGCTAAGTTGAGCTTTTATTCTATCTGGGAACACGCAAGAAATAGGTACTTCAACCTGAAAAGGCTTGGGAACTGCACCAGGTATTTTTTCCATACTTCCATCAGGCGCAAGAGTTGCAAAATTCGATCCAACAGAACTGACTGGAATAAGCCTAACTGGAGAATTGGCTTGATTCCGTTGATATATTAACATTTGAAATTCAGGAATTTCAAGAAGGCGATCGCGTATCTGTTGTAAAGAAAATTTTGCTTCAAGTAAGTCCCATTTACTAATGACGAAATGAATTGGTACTTGACTATATGACATCCATTTAATAATACCTGGTAAATCTTTTATAAGTAAAGAATCAACATCTGATTGCTTATTGTTATTCATCAAATCATAGATTTTTTTTCCATCAAGAAGTCCCAAAATAGCATCTGATTGCTTAATAATGTTTTGAAACTCTGTGTCTTCCTCGTTTATATCTGTGAGTCTTCCTCCAGCGTAATCAAAATAGACAAACTCACAAGCATCATAGTATTCAAGAGTTTTTGGATTTTTAACACGACAAATATAAGACCATTCAGATATTTCGCTATATCTTGTTCCTTTAGGCCAAATTTCTCCAGCAATGATCTCTGTATATATAGCATTGAGTAGCTTTTTCTGCCTAGAATCTTTAACTTGAAGGTAAAACCCATGATCTGCTTGGATTCCTAGTGCCTTAAACATACTGGAAAGGAAAACTGTTTTTCCCGATCCTGATGCACCCAAAGTAATAATTTTATAAGTGTTCATAGGTCATGAATTATTCAATTATTTCTTTTATCATTAATTTTCACTAAACCAGCAATATTTAAGATATTTAAGTTATGAATATTGCGTTTATTAATAATAATTACCTTCTATATCACTTATTAATATCCATTGAAATTGGGATACATTTAAGGTTGTTGCAGTACTTGTTGATATCCATTTGGGTAAGGATATATTGAGGGCTGTTGCGGTAATACTTGTTTCAATATTGATTGTTTGGAGTTGTGGCATTTTTGCAATATGAGGAAAAAATTTAAAAGTAATAAATCTCAGCATTAAAAAAGTAGGCAAAAAATAAGTTTTATTGGACATTTATTTTGCACCTATGGATATTGTTGTATAGAAAAGTTCTAATCTTAAGGCTTTAATTTAGCTATAGATATCCCCGAAAATATTAATCATAAAATAGCAGGCATTAATAAGTTAATTCATAACCTTAGTCAAGAATTTTTAAATGATTGGCATCGCCAGCATCACTCAATTTAATGAGTGCGATTGCCCTCATCAAATTTATGCTCATCAAAACTAAGTGAATATACTAAGCCTAGAAAATAAGCCCAACATTGTCACTAGCGAAATGTTGGGTTTTAAACCTATCAAAATGTGAGGTCGAGAAGCTGCAAACTACAGTCTGACAATCCCGCGATTCAGCGCGGTGACTAGGGCTTGAGTCCGATCGCTAACGTTCAATTTGCCGAAAATATTATTGGTATGAAATCTGACGGTACTCTCAGCAATATTAAGGACATTGCTAATCTGCTGGTTATTCTTGCCCTTGGCGATCAGGCGCAACACCTCTAACTCGCGATCGCTCAATTCCTCACTACCCATCCGCTCGGCTAGCTTGGCTGCTATAGTGGGCGGAATATACCTTTGACCTTTATGAACAGTGCGAATCGCATCCAAAAGTTCGTTCGGTTCCGCGCCCTTGAGGAGATAGCCCTTTGCACCCGCCCGTAATCCCCGATAGATATCTTCATCGCCATCAAAGGTAGTCAATACAACGATCCGGGCGTGTTTAAACTTAGCACAGATGGCAGCGATCGCATCAGCACCTTCCATCTTCGGCATTCGCAAATCCATCAGCGCTACATCGGGTTGATGTTGGTGGAAAAGTTCTAACGCTTCTCGCCCGTCGCCAGCATGGCCGATTACAGTCATGTCTGGCTCACATTGAAGAAACATTGTTAAAGCTTGTCCCAAGATGGGATGATCGTCAGCAAGCAGGATGCGAATGACATTGGATTGGCTCATATCATTTACTCTCGGTAGACTAACACTGAAACTTCTGTTCCCTGTCCTGGCGAACTCTGAATTGTTAGTTTTGCCCCTATGCGTTCAGCTCGTTCGCTCATAATTAAAAGACCAAAGCTGTTGATAACAGATACACTGGCGATGTCAAAACCTTGCCCATCATCTTTGATTCGCAAGCTGCACTGGCTTTCTTGATACGCCAGTTCAATTTGGATTTCTCCAGCTTGGGCATACTTGAAGGCATTGGTTAATGCTTCTTGTCCAATGCGGAGTAGGTTATTTTCAACATCTGGAGACAAGGGGTATATCTCGCCTATTAATTGGCAGATAATATGTGTATTGGTAGGGGAAAACATCTGTGTGGCGAAGCGATTGAGAGCATTAAAAATGTCGCCGTCCTCCAATAATTGCGATCGCAATGCTTTTATCGAACGGCGTGCTTCAGTTAGCCCAGAATGAGCTAAGTCTCGCCCTGCTTTGATTAATTTCTGTGCTACTTCTATATCTGTTGTCAGTTTTCGTGAGGCGGTGTCTAAGTGGACAATAACAATGGTGAAGGCTTGTGCTAAAGTATCGTGAATTTCCTGTGCCAAGCGGTTACGTTCTGCTAATACGGTTGCTTGTTCAGCCTGCTTACGACTACTAATATCCTGTATTGCAGCCATCCTGATGGTACGCCCACGATATGACATAAATCTGGCTCTGATCTCAGCCGGAAATGTGCTTCCATCCTTACGCAGACAAACGGTTTCATAAATTCCTTCATCTCCTGAGCGAATCTTCTGCATTACCTGTTCCCGATATTCAGGAGCAGTAAAATCCATGACACGCATACCAACCAACTCAGAAAGTTCATAACCAAACATCTCAGCACAGGTTTGGTTAGTATCTAAAAGTATGCCTTGCTCGGTAATAGCGATCGCTTCAAATGTTGCCTCTGCTAATAGCCGAAATCGCGTCTCGCTTTCTAGAAGCGCTATTTCTGCCTGCTTGCGTTCAGCTATTTCTCGTTGTAGTTCTAGAGTACGTTCAGTAACCTGTTGTTCTAAAATCGAATTATAATCAGCTAGAATCTTCTCTGCTTTTTTGCGTTCGGTAATATCAATACAAACGGTGAGCGCATATATTACTTTCCCCGATTCATCAAAAATTGGGGTGCTTAAAACTTCTACAGGGATAGTTTTATTCGGGTGGCGAAACTCAAGATTATCAACATGGACAGTTTTACCAGCTAAAGAATATACAATTGGCAGTTCATCAGCAGGGCATAACTGGTCAGTTCCAGCTAGATAAATTTGATAATATTCTGCTATTTTTTCGTATTCGATAAATGGTAATAACTCTACGTTGACTAACTGTTGTGAAGCTCGATTAGTATAGTAGAGTTGCCCACTACTATCATCTATCGAAACACTCACAGGTATAGCGTCAAGAAATTGTTTCAGGCGGGTTTCACTTTGCAATAAAGCTTTGTTTAAATCCTGCATTTGGGAAAATTTTTCTTGAAGTTGATCCGCCATACTATTAAATGACTTGGCTAATTCCCCCAATTCATCGGAACGCTCTATTTCTATTCTTTTTTCCCATTCACCTTGAGCAAGCGCTAAAGCTGATTTTTTTAAAGCTAGAACTGGTTGAGTAATCCACCGTAAAATTAAAACACCGACAGCTACAGCCACTATCAAAGCAGCAATACACAGCACAATAGTGGTGCGGGTATTAACATTAATTGCCTGCATGAAGTCATCTTCTGGGACTACTACCACAATTAACCAGTCAAGTCCTCGATTATCTTGGAAGGGTAAAACTTGAATAAACTGCCGCTTCCCATCTATCGAAAAATATAATTGTTGTGAGCTATTAATTGACTTAAATTGATGAAATTTATTTTTTAAATATTTACTAGTAAATTGTGTTTTTTTATCATTACTATCTATAGCCAAAAATGGCTTGATTCTATTCTCTGCTAATTGTGTCTCTAAATTATTTGAGCGGAAAGGCTTTTCATTAGTTGAGGTTGCTACTAATCTTCCAGACTGACGCTCAACAATAAAACTTATTCCTGTTTTACCAATTTTTAAATTTTGTAGAAAAGTACCAATTTTGGATAAGTTTAAATTTGAGAGTAATACACCTTGCAAATTTTCCTGTTTATCGTAAGCAGGTTGACTAGCAGCGATGTACAAGGCAATGCCAGAATTATGAGGATAAATTTCACTCCAAATTGGTCTTTTTTCTGCTATCGCTTTGTTATACCAATTACGTCTTTGAGTATCATAAGGTTTGCCAAAATCCTTTATTCCCGTGCGTGTGCCTTGTTTATTAGTAGTATAAGTCCGTAAGTTATACTTAGTCGATTTACCAGATGCTCTGATTGTCAAAGAGCCATCAGGAAATATTTCTGCTGAAATAAACTCTTTATTTTTATTGGCAAACCCAATTAGACTAACTTGACTAAATACTTTTAATTGCTCAAGAAAATATTTTTCTAAGATAGCAAAATCTTGTATATTTAATTGTCCAAGTTTAATAGTATTAGCATTATTCTGATTAATTTGTTGGGGAGTTTCAAGAAAAGTATGCAGATTCTGCTGAACACGCTGGCTAATTTCACTTAGTAGCCGTGTGGCAATATTATTTACTGCTTTTTGCCCATTCTTGAATGAGAGATAACCTGTTAAACTCACCACCGCTAAGATTTGCAGAATAAAGGGAATAATCAGAACGGTTCGCAGAGAAGATTTAACGCGAAGAGAAAGAAAGTATTGAAGATATGATATTTTGTTAAACAATAAAATGTTCCTTTTATTGTCAAGATTATAAAAGTTACTTAATAAATTAAACTTCAGAAATTTTTAAGTGTCTGAAGCAGAAGTAGTTCAGGCTTTTTTAACTCATCCTGAATTCACTACAGCAATTTTATTTTGATTAATAATGAATGTTTTCTTTAAGTTATATATATAGTCAGCACTTTTCTTTGGATAACATATATGAATTTTATGTAGGAGTAAAAATCATTTTTGCATAATCTAGTTCTAAAAAATGCGTACAGAAAGATTAATTATAAAAAATCTCTCTTAGGATAGATGCTTATTTTATTTTCTAATAAGCAAAAACTATATAACTACAAGACAATCAAAACAATTTCCGCAATCATCTACAACCAAAAGCTATAATTTTTTGAGGAAATTGTAATTTCCTGCATTTTCTCAGATTTTCCAACCAGCCTTGAAGGATGTTTGAAAAGTAATTGCTTGTTATTCCAGGCTCTTATTGATCCCCCCTAACCCACGCCAGTCGCTCCAGTTTGCAAGACCAGAATCAAAGTCCCCCTTTTTAAGGCAATACAGTTCACATAAGAGCAAAACACTTGTAGAGACGGCGATTTATCGCGTCTCAAAAACCCAAAATTTTGTACTTTATTAAGGGGGATTTAGCAGGGTAATTTCATACGAAAAAAGAAAAATACATTTAATAAAGTATTTTTAGTAACATCAAAATATTCCAAATCTAACCAACGGTTTTTTGGAAATGAGCGTAGTAAAATTTTCAAAATATGTGGGAGTGTTTAGAATTTAATCTTCTTAAAATGGATTACTTTTCTGTTCGCCGATTAACTAACGTAGCGCTAGCTTGGTCAACAGGCATCAGCACAACTTCGTTAATATTGACATGGGGCGATCGCGTCACACAGAAAAATATCACATCAGCCACATCATCTGCTGTCAGTGGCGTAACTCCCTGGTAGACTGTTTTAGCGCGTTCAGTATTTCCGTGAAACCGCACTTCGCTAAATTCCGTTTCCACCATACCAGGGTCAACGGAAGTTACACGTACCCGCGTTCCCAACAAGTCTTGTTTTAAACCTTCAGAAATTGCTCTCACAGCAGCTTTGGTAGCACAGTAGACATTGCCACCGGGATAGGTTTGATGTCCCGCAATGGAACCTAAATTTACCACATGGCCGCGATCGCGACTCACCATTCCCGGAACAACATAACGGGAAACATAAAGTAAACCCTTAACGTTAGTATCAATCATGTCTTCCCAGTCTTGGAAGCTGCCTTCGTGCAACTTGTCTAAACCACGACTTAGACCAGCATTATTAATCAGAATGTCAATGTTAGACCAGGCAGGCGGTAGAGTAGAAATGGCAGATTCGACAGCGTTGCGATCGCGCACATCTAGCTGTAATAAATGAATTTCAGTACCAAATTCTTTAACGAGAGCATCTGCTAGCTGCTGCAAACGTTCTAACCGTCGTGCTGCTAGGATTAGTTTTGCACCCGCACCAGCGAAGATTCTCGCACAAGCAGTACCAATACCACTACTTGCGCCAGTAATCAAAATGATTTGATTTTGTAGGGAAGTCATTAGGATAGTTAGAAGTGAGGAGTTAATAGTTATGAATTATGAATTAGCACAAGTTTCATAGTTCATAATTTATCATCAGTCGTCTATAACTCCTAGCTCCTAACTCACGCAATGTGCAACTTATTCTTATAACCCCACTTCTATTTTTCTCCCCCACAGAGAGTTACGGTGTACACACATCTTTCTAGAAAACCAAAATCGTCGTAGATTCCCCTAAATCCCCCTTAAAAAGGGGGACTCTGAGAGGTTTTTGCCCCCCTTTTTAAGGGGGGTTGGGGGGATCAAAAGCTTGTGGGACAACTTTAAAAGACTTGTGTTTACACCGTAGCGCTAGAAGGGAAGGGGTTGGGTGTTGGGTTTGAGAGAAAGTTGCACACCGCGTTAACTCCTGATTATTTCTTCACCACTTGTAGGCGCTGAGTTACCATCGTCATCCCATTACCCCGCAGGATGACAGCAGAAACCCATTGACTACCAGGGGTGGATGGTGCTTGTCCCGTTTTAAACAGTCCACCGGATGTCAATAATTGTAAATCCACAGATGTGGGGTTAAGAAATTTCTCTGGTTGGATGGTTTCCTCTAGCGCCGTTCCTAGGAGAAAATCATCGCCAAGTGGCTCTTGGACGATCGCATCAAAATTATACTTCTGACCAACTTGTACCTGTTGTGGTAATTTAATATCAATTTTCGGTGGCTTGCTGCCAGAGGTAAGTAGGGTGCGTTCTGCCAAAATGTCTTGGCGGACAATTTTACCGCTTTCAATGCGCTGACGCGATTTAATTGTGGCATCGAGAGCCAAATTATTCCCGCTACCGGAGGGTAAGCCAGTTATTTTCGTCTCTGTTTCGGCAATAATCCCATTGCCTTCCGATTTTGAAGATAGCAGTTTGGTACTGTATTGTAATTTAGGATATCGTTGCCAAAGTGAAACCAAAGACTTTTCTAGTGTTTGGAGGTTTAATCCATCCCCATGAGTGAAAGAAGGACTGTAGAATTGCAACACCCCTTTAACATCACCCTTGCTGGCAGCTGCATCGACTTGTGTTAACAGGTTTTTTAAATCGGTTGGTGCATTTTGAACTGTACCAGTTTGGGCTAATTGCTGTGGTGTAGTGGCTTGAGTGCGTTGCCAACCACTTGTTAAACCAAGGGTTAGCAGGAACGAAACCAGCCAAATACTGGCTGGAAATTTGAGTTGGTGTTTCACGAAAGCAGTAATAATTTTAGTCATTTGCAAGAGTTTACTGATTTGATGAGAGAAAGTCAGGAAATTGTTTTATCTTAGTTAAGCTAGACGCTAAACGGTAGAGGTTTGATGGCAAACGCACCGATACGATTATTAATAGCTGCCAGTGGGACTGGTGGACACCTGTTTCCAGCGATCGCACTGGCAGAAAAACTTCCAGATTATCAAATCGAATGGCTGGGAGTACCCAATCGGCTAGAAACTCAACTTGTCCCTAAAGAGTATCCCTTGAATACTATTGCAGTTGAAGGGTTTCAGCAAGGGTTTGGACTCTCCTCGATTCGCATCTTTGGTAAACTCGCTGGTTCGATTATAGAAGTCAGACGAATTCTCAAACAGGGAAATTTTCAAGGGGTGTTTACTACTGGGGGTTACATTGCCGGGCCAGCTGTCATTGCGGCACGTTCTCTCGGTTTACCCGTGGTTTTCCACGAATCTAACGCCTTACCAGGTAAAGTGACTCGCTTTTTTGGCCCTTGGTGTAGTGCGGTAGCCTTGGGATTTGAAGTAGCTGCTAAGTATTTGCCTCGTGCCAAAAATGTTTGTGTTGGTACTCCTGTGCGATCGCAATTTCTCAATGGGGAAATTAATTCACCTCTGGATTTAGCCATTCCTGATGGTGTTCCCTTAGTTGTCGTCTTTGGTGGTAGCCAAGGTGCAGTTGCGGTTAATAAGTTAGTGCGCGAATCTGCAAAGGCTTGGTTTGATGCTGGTGTTTATGTAGTACATTTAACTGGTGATCGCGATCCCGAAGCAGATAGTCTCAAACATCCACAGTATATAGCCTTACCTTTTTACAACAACATGGCGGCGTTATTGCAACGAGCAACTCTTGCCATTAGTCGTTCTGGTGCCGGTAGCTTGACAGAATTAGCAGTGTGCGGAACACCAGCAATTTTGATTCCCTACCCCTTTGCCGCAGAAGACCATCAATCTTACAATGCAGACGTATTTACCAAAGCTGGTGCGGCGTTAACACTGAAACAATCGGAGTTGACGGCGCAAGTATTGCAAAGTAATGTGTTGAATTTGTTGCAGTCACCGCAAGAGTTAGCAAAGATGGGTGAAAACGCTCATGCGATCGCAGTTCCCGATAGTGCCGAAAAATTGGCGCAATTAGTGCGTGAGGTGGTGGAAACATAACGTTGATTATTTAGTATTAGAAATTTAATTTCCAAGTTATGAATATCTTATCCAGCCCAAAATTTCGCTTTACAGTAGGTTGTGCTGCCTTATTATTTGTCAGTTTAGCCAGTAGCCATCTATATACTCAGCCAAAAAATAAACAGCTAGCCCAACAAAATCAACCCTTTACTCAGCAAGAAAATTCTGCCTCACTTCCATCACAGATTTCTCTGACTACAAATTTTCAAAATCCTTTTGTTGCTCAACAAGTATCTAATGAAGTTATCGATAAGCAAAACGCTTTTTTATCTCAGCAAAATTTGCTAGCTGCATCTGCACCCTATCCAGTTGTCGATGAGTTCAAAAAATATAAATTTAGTATTAATGGCAGCCAAGTTGTTAAACCAGGAAAACTTCCAAGTAGTAAGGTTAACTTCAATCAAGGAGATTTATTAACTGTCCTAGTTAATACTAGAAAATATTTTCAAGATTACTCTTCAGAAGACCCAGATATTCTCCGTACAGGAATACTTGCAGCTCAAGGAGTAACCATACCAGATGTTCTCAACACTTTGAATTTCATGATTGCTGTGTTAAAGGAGGATATTGCTAATAACCGAGCTACTCGTTTGCAAGATCCTAACTTTATTAATACAAATTTTCGAGTTATAAAATGGTCTCCCTATAACCCAAAAAATAAACAGCAAAAACAATTACGAATTACCAAATATGCTGTCTTTACTCATCCCGGTGCTCGGAAGAAAACCTCTACTTTTAATACACCAATTTATAGCTTAAAAGACAACGCTAATAACGACAAATTCTATACAAAATACACCAAGCAGGATGTGTTGTCAGGTATTTATGAACCAGGTGGTAAAGAATTTGGAAAAGTTACCAGTCTCGCTTATCTAACCCGAAATGGTTTAGAAGAAGCAATTATGGAAGGAACAATACTAATTAATTTTACAGATGGTTATAAGGCATTTTTTAATGTAGACAGAAATAATGGAATGTCTTATATTCGCGGATTGAAGGCAACAGCACAAAAACGTTATTGGTATTTTAGAGAAGTTGATGCTATTAAAGGCTATGGATATAAAATAGATGCAAAAATTTCTATCAAACCCGGAGTTACTTTTGCTGGAGATGTTTTGAATATTGGTTTAGGTAAAGTGGTCGTAATTGAGCATACTCAAGGTGGTCGCAAACATCTGCGAATGGGAGTAATTGCCGATACAGGTGGAGCCTTTTTACCCAATCTTTATCAGCTAGATTTTTTGGCAGGTATATTTAATAATAAAAAAGAATTTGGTCAGAAAATCAGCCAATTGCCTGACTATGCTACAGCATATTTTTTAGTCAAGAAGTAAGGGAATTTAGAACAATAGATTATCCAGTAGCGATCGCCCTAGATCACAAAGACGCGATAAATCGCCGTCTTTACAATAATCATTCCTTTGTAGAGACGGCGATTTATCGCGTCTATTGCCTTAACCGAACCGTATTGATACCGCTACTATAATTAATTTAAAGGCTAAAATCACGAATTACGAATTATTTAAGTTGGCTAATTCAAATAGGATAAATATGTATTTGCCCAAATCGCCGCTTGAGTGCGATCGCGCAGATTTAACGTATTTAAAATATTTGTCACATGATTTTTTACCGTTCCCTCAGAAATATAGAGTTCTTGAGCAATTTCTCGGTTACTAGCGCCTGTAGCAATTAACCGCAAAACCTCTTTTTCTCTAGGAGTAAGTTCAGTTAAAGTAGATGGTACAGGTGTTGAATGGATTGGTGTACCATTAGAAAACTGAGTTAACAGCTTCTTAACTATACCTGGACCTAATTGAGTATATCCTTTATAAACAGCACGAATCGCAACAGCTAATTCTTCTGAGGGCGTATCTTTTAATAAATAACCCATTGCCCCATTTTGTAATGCTGCTGATACATATTCATCATCATCAAAAGTTGTCAGTACTAAAATTTTAGTTGTAGGAAAACGTTTTTGAATTTCTTTCGTCGCTGCAACTCCATCCATAATAGGCATTCTGATATCTAGCAATACTACATCTGGTTGGAATTCAGCAACCAAATTAATCGCCTGTTCACCATTTTCTGCTTCTGCAACTATCTCTAAATCTGGTTCTAATTCTAATAACGCTCTTAATCCTTGACGAATTAAACCTTGGTCATCTACTAACAATACTTTAATCATCATCTCAACCTCATTAAGGGGATATTAACTGTAATTTTGCAACCAGAACCAGGAGTGCTATTAATATTAAAGTCACCTCCAAGTGCTAAAGTGCGATCGCGCATACTATGAAGTCCAAAACCAGTAGTATTTTGCTCTAAATCAAAACCTCTACCGTTATCCTGAATTATCAATCGCAAATTTCCTCTGATCGTAGCGAGTTCCAGTTTAACCTCAGTCGCGTAAGCATATTTAGTTATATTTGTCAAAGATTCTTGAGTAATTCGGTAAATAGCAGTGTTGATTTCAGGTGGTAGAGGATATTCGAGGTTAATTTGATAAATTGGTAAAATACCATTGGAGCGATGAAAATTTTCTGCAAGGCTAGCGATCGCACGTTCTAAAGATTGCTCTTGTAAAGGATTAGAACGCATAGTAGAAACAGATTGGCGGACATCGTTTAGTGCTTTTGAACCTAATTCCTTTGCTGTTGCGAGAAATGTCTCAGCCTTACCTGGGTTAGATTGCCATAGTTTTAAAGCAGTTTCTAATTGCAGATTTAAAGCAGTGAGAGAATGTCCTAATGAATCATGAATTTCCCGAGCAATGCGGTTACGTTCTTCTAAGGTAGCTTGATTTTCAATTCGCATCGCATATTCACGGAGTTTTTCATTAGCGATCGCTAGCTTTTCTCGACTGTGCCGTTCAGATAATACTGCATTCATCATCAACAACACAAACACTAAGCTTAAGCCAAATACCAGCGACCAATTTAAGCTAAGAAATCGAAATTTTTCTTGTGCTTGTGATGATGCTTGTAAATTAAATAACTGGTATTTTAGTTGTGTCGTAAATAGGAATAATCCAAAGGATAGAGATGTAACAAATAAACGCCCAGGCAAATTAAATATTAGGCAACTGCGAGTAACTAAAATTATGTAAAGAAAAGGGAAAAGCCGAGCAAATCTTTCACCAAATAATCCAGTTGTTAAAATTAATAAAATTTCAATGGACGTGTATATCACTTTATAAGTCTGGCTACTTCTGGGCAATCTTAAGCCCATTAATGCAAAAAGTATCAAGCTATAAATTGATAGTTCAGGTAATAAATTACAAATTGACAAGTCTGGAAATAAACTACAGATTGTTAGTTCTGGAAGTTTAGGACGAAATCTCCGTAATGGAGGTGGTATAACTGCTGTCAATGCAGTGATTGCCAGTAGTATCCACTCCAGATAAAGTAGAGATGGAAAAGGATGTTTTTTAATTTGAATTGGATAATTCATTGTGGTTTACCTCAATTTATGGATAAATTATAATTTTGGAGGTAGAAGTTAAAAAGGAAGAATTAAAATTTTGAATATTTAAGTGTGGATTTCGCAGCTTCAACTTTTAGTTAAGTCAAAAATTGATAATAAAAGTGGGCTAGGTAAAAATATACAATCAGCTAAATAAGGATTTGCAAATCAATCATCATAGAAATGTTCATTATTTATAATATATAACTCCTAACTTCCAACTCCTCACTATTTATTGTTAATCAAATTTGTCAAAATTCAATCATGACTAAAGTCATGGGTAGAACCATGACTTTCTCCTCATGTAACTAGTAAAGATAAGTTCTTATGATGGTGACAACCAACCAGGAAAAAACCACAAGAAATGAAACTCAAAGCATTATCGCTAGTCGCTGGAGCCATCGCTCTAACTCTAACTGCAACCTCCTTCGCTGTTCATGCCCAAACAGCCTCTCCTTCACCCGTGTTACTTGCACAAACTCCACAAAAAGAAAGGGGCCCTTGGAAAGATTTGGGTTTGACAGATACCCAAAAAACCCAAATTCAGGCAATTCGCCGCGATAGCCGCGCCAAATTTGAAGCAGTTTTGACCCCAGAACAAAAGGCAAAATTAGAAGCAGCTAAACAAGCACGTCGGGCTGAGTGGCAAGCGCGTAAGGCTCAGGGGCAAACAGGTCAAGGTCAACGCCAACCAGGTCAACGTCGAGGAAAGGGTGGTTATGCTGACTTAAATCTGACTGAAGCACAGAAAACCCAAATGCGACAAATTCGGGAATCTGAGAAACAACAGATTCAAGCAATCTTAACCCCTGAGCAGCGCCAAAAAATAGAGCAATATCGTCAAAATGCTCCTTCCCGTCGTCAACAAGGGAATCCTCAATAATAATCTTTTAAAAAATAATAGTTTTGGGGTGGGCAATGCTGCCCATCTTATCCAAAATAAATTATGATGCAACCCTTGGTTGCTTCCCCAAATCCCGCTCCTCGCCTGCAACTGGTTTTAAATTTAATCGCTCGCATTGCTGTAGCACGAGGGCGAGATGTTCTCCAAATTATGGAAATAGAGAAATTGCGTTTCTTCCCTACTGGCATTTTTGGTAGAACTTGGGCAGATTTCCTTTATGAACACAATTTTCAACTTTTTACAACTGGTAGCCGTCGTAAACAGCTCCATGAATAGTTAAAAATTAACAAGCTTCTTGCAGAAGATGCGGAAAGGGGATGAAGTTTTTCCCCTTTCCCTTTCCCTATTTTAATACTTACCCATTGACACGAAAGACTACATCGTAGTGGCAATATCCTACAGGAAGCCGTAAAGCGTTTATATGAATTACCCCTACGACAGAACCCTATTTACTAGACTTTCGAGATAATTATGAGTTATGAGTTAATCAAAACTCCTAGCTTGATTAAGATGTCTCAAGAATTTGCAATTGGTAGTAAAGTCCGTGTTGTGGCACTACCACCCTACGTCAAAACTGCTGAACCAATGCCCATGCTGCGCCCCCCTGATGTTATTCACATTGGCGAAGAAGGTATAGTCCTTGACCGCCGTCCCGGTGGATATTGGGGTATTCGCTTCGCTAGAGGAGCTTTTCTCTTAGATAGTCAATACATCGAAAGCATAGATAAACCTAGCGAATCTGACTCTAAGTGATATTTGGAGTAACTAAGAATTGTAAACTTGTGTAAAGTTGTAATTCTGGTTTGCGCCATGATTTCCCGCCGCACTTTTTTAAACATATTATTTGCCAGCTGTATTTCTTTCATCAGCTGGCTGAACTTTATACCTGCTACTGATGCCCTGGGTGGTAAACTTCCCGCAATTAATCAACCCGCACCAGAGTTTACTTTGCCAACTAACACAGGTGATGGCAAAATTTCCCTCTCTGACTTGCGTGGTAAGTGGCTAGTTCTCTACTTTTATCCTAAAGACTTCACCTCTGGTTGTACTATAGAGGCTCGCCGTTTTCAGCAAGACTTACCCCAATACCTCGCAAAAAATACCCAGATTATTGGCGTAAGTGCTGATGATATTGATTCTCACGCCAAATTTTGTGATTCTGAGGGACTCAAATTCCCGCTTTTAGCTGACACTGATGGTTCAGTGAGTAAAGCTTACGGTTCGTGGCTCGGCTTCTTATCGATGCGCCATAGTTTTATCATTGATCCTCAAGGTGTTTTGCGCGAGACTTTTGTCAAAGTCAACCCAACTGTTCATAGTTCAGAAGTGCTGGCACGATTAGAAAAGTTACAGTCTACAGCTTCTTAGACTTCAATAAACGTGAGTTCGGCGAAGGTAAATAGACCACGCTGTAGGGGCAATTCATGAATTGCCCCTACGACAGATGTGCTTCAAATACATGAAAACTGCTGTAACCCAAGCGTATTGTCTCTTATCCCTCAAATTTAATGGGACAGACCACCAGTAGTATGTCCCATTAATTTTGCTAGGTTTGTAGTAAGCACTTTAGTGCTTGAATATTTGAGGACTAAAGTCCTCACTACAAGCGTATTTACCCCTCAAATTTAATGAGACAGACCACTAGATACTTGTTATCTGATCCTCTAAAACACACAAAAAATTGAATTCAATCCTCTCTCTATTGCCATGTTTGAAATTCATCAATGGCGCTACGAATTAAGGAAGTTATTTGAGTGCGGCGGGTTTCAAAGTTGGCGGCAATATAAATCAGGAGGATGCCAACTAGTAAACCAACAACCCATTTTAAAAAGGAGTACTGCAAACTAAAAATTACCGATTGATAGATTGTAGTAATTAAAAAAGTGGCTGTACCAATGTAGAGAAAAGCCCGCACTCGCAAAGCTAATCCAGCAAAAATGGCGATGAGGCTGAAAATTCCAGGTATCCAGGCTGTGTTTTGATTAAATAAAATTGCCCACCCACAAATTAAACCACTACCTAGCAATCTCAAAATATGGCGAGGTGCTTTGTACTCTGGTAGCCTCAGTTGGGTATCTACTTGAGCAATATAAAGCAGTGATAATCCAATTGGCGTTATATACCATAAAGTATCAGTCAGGCGTAAGGAATCAAACCATCGGTAAACAGCCCAATTAATCAACGCCACACTAACATAAGTAAAACGGATATTTTCACCTATTTTTGCTAGGAAAATGTAAAATCCAGCTGCGAGTAACAAGGTAATGGGGTAAGTTTGCAGTCTGGTTTCCCACAAAATTATCAGTGGTATGATGTAGGCGGCTTGCTGCCAAGGTTTTTTAGACCAACCCCAACTTTCCCAAGGTAGGATGTACAGAAAATAGGCTACCACACAGGCGATCGCACCGTTCCAAGGAACTAACGGCCCAGCCCAAAATTTTCCCACTGCTGTCTCGCGCCAATAAACCCTCATACCGGCTACCTCTAATAAGCCAAGGTAAACCCACATTTCGGCTATGGTGATTCCTCCCAATATGCTGGGGGAAGTGCGCGAATGTCGTCCTTGAAAGATGGCATAACGGATCAAAAATACTCCAGTTGCTAATCCCACCAAACGGTTAATTGCAATGGGAAGAGGAATGGCAGCCATTAATAAGCAGCTACTCCAAGCCCAATGAATATGGGCAATTCTTTTCAATTCTTGGGGAGTTAGGCGTAAGTAGTTTACAAGCCAAGGTGACAAAATACGGTAAGCATACATGATACTGGCACCAAGGGCAGACATGGCAATTAATCCATCACCTAATGCTCCTCCTGAAGCTTGTGACATTTGATAGAACAAAAGTTCATAAGCAGAAATGGATACGCCAATTATTCCTAAGTACAGCAAGGGTTTAAAGTTCTCGCGCCGTCGCCCTACGCCAATAATAATTAAAGCTACACCCAAAGAATACAAACCTGTCCACTCGGTGAAGGTGTTCAAACGAAGCAACACACTGAATGCACCATAAAATAATGGCAAAATGTGAAGGCTGCTAGGAAGTTTTTCTAATTGATATCGTCGCCGCCACCACTCACCGACAAGTTGAGCGATTAAACCTAAAGCGATATTTGCGATCGCTATCCTAACAATTGATCGCTCCCCAAATCCCAACACTTGGGTAATTAACAATTCTAAAGACCACCCAATGCCATAGAATGCCCAATTTGTCGGTTCTCGCCAACTGCGATAAACAATGGCTGTCAAGGTGATTACAGTGGCAGCTAAGTACAAAAATCCCGAAGTGATAAACCCTGAGTAAATCAGCACTGAGTGTAGTGTCAAACTCAACAACTCAAAAGCACACAATGCGATCGCCCATTTATCACTGGCGGCTGCATAATTAAGTGCTAATTCGTTTCCGCGTCGGCTCAAAACTGTCCTGGCTAACCATAGAATTAGGATGGCGATCGCGCCTACGAGAAACCAACCTCCGAGAATGAGGTGAGGTAAACCAGGTACACCCGTCCACAGCAGCGCCACGATGAAACTCAGAGCAAATCCTTCTGTAATTACCGCAGATAGTTGGTTTCGTAAATAGCGCGTATTTACAAACATTAGCCCTGTACCTACTGCCAAACCAATTAATCTGGTTCCTGGTAACTGTAGAGTAAGTACCTGGGCAACTCCCACAGCCAAGACACTCAAGTAACGGGTAGTAGTCCGACGTTCTCTAGTTGTGCAATTGGCAACACCTGTGAGAGCTATAGGCGTAACTAGCCATAAGGCTCCCAAATAAGCTTGGCTATCAGCGACACCATACCAAGATGATTCTGCATTCATCCACAATAGAAAAAAACTAGCGGCGGCTAGTCCTAAACCGATATCCCATGCACTACGTTGCCATACTCCTTCTTCTACGCTAAATCGCCATTCTGCAACCATCAGAGCTAATAAAATACTTGCCCAGACTTGTTGACTCAGGGTTGGTGCTAGCCAATTAATGGTAGAGCAAAATGTCAGCACCCCGATGATGTGAGTTAGATATACCAGGGGAAGGGATGTAGGGGAACGGCGTTGACTGACGAATGCCAGAGTGATGGTAGAAAATAATAGATTTAGCGATCGCAATACAGGATTGACAATCGCGATCGTTGTTAAAAAGGCTCCCAGTAAGAGGGTGAGCAGTTCGCCAAATTTAGCTAATTCTCGCTTTTCGGTGCGATGTAGGCTATCAGTAAGCGCCACCATCAAAATTATGTAGGGAAATAAAGCTACACCCAGCAAAGCCCAAGGTTCATTTTGAGAATTAGTGAGTTGAGTACCAGTTGCGATCGCTAATTTCTGTAAGCTATCAGGTACTAATCGCCAACCTAGCCAAATCGTCTGTAAACCGATGACGAAAACCGCAGCGAAGTCTAGCTTTAAACTGTGCCGCCGCAAACGACTTCCCACAAACCACAAACCTAAACCACTTACAGCTATTGCTTGCCAAGGATAATTTGTTACCGAAACCAGCCAGCCCAAAAAGAGGAGAATTCCACCAAGTTTTTCCCAAAGGAAAAGAGATGAGGGGAATATTACAGTTACTTCCTCTGCTCCCCTGTTGCCCTGCCCCCTGCGCCTTATCCTCTTCTGTACTAACCAAGTTACTAGCCAGCCGCAAATACCAATAGCTAATCCCAACTGAGTGACATTTACCCCAGCAACAAAAATTGCCCGCACTAGCAGCACTATCAAAGCATAAATAATTACGGCGGCAGGTAAACTAATACTTAAGCTGTTGCTATCGCTTCTATCTTCCTCACTGACAATATTAGGCTGTTGGTAATTGTGATAAATAGTAATTATAGTTGTGCCAATCATTGCCACATAGACGGCAATTAAGGGGAATCCTGGCAATTGCCAACCCCAATGCAGATAACTCAGCCCTAGAATATTGGCTAAAGGTAATTTGCCAGTACGTAAATTAGTAAAAATAGCCCGATTTTTGGAGAGTAAAACAGTTATAGCAGTGAGGGTAGTCCAGGCGATCGCAACTGCAACCAAATCCAGAGGATTTTGCCACAATTGAAAGCTATCCATTGCCCAAAAGTTTACTGGAACTAACAAAAGGGTGACAATCAGCAAAGTTTGAGCCGTCAATCTCAGGTTGTTTTGCCTAGTCGCCCAAAAGCTTAATCCCCAAAAACTCAGAGTATAAGCAAATAAAACTCCATACTGTCCCGAAGCAGGAAACCTTTCCCACTGACTCGCAGCCAGTACCCCAGAGGATACCACTACCAGAAATACCCCTAGAAAAAGTAGCCAGCGTACACTCAGTTCTGCCCCCAAGGACTGCAACATTGTACTGACAAAGTTGGGTTCGACTGTTTTTTGTTGTGGTTGTCTACGGCGGCTAGATTGTAAAACTGCTACGGGTAACTCCTGCACGGGATCAGAAGTTAAAAAAACCACCTTTGTTTTAGCTTCAGGCTGGAGTGGCAACACGACCGAACACACCAGAAACTCTTGGCATAGCTGCCTAACTTGGGTATCGGATATTAAACCTAAACGTAGCCATATATCTAGTCCTTCTAGTAACTGAGGATGTGACGATGGCAGTCTAATTTCAAATTTTAGCGGGCGCTCAAGGGGCGATGACATAAGCGGCAGCAGTATCAGTATATACTTTCAGTAGATTTCAATTAAAGTATATTTTGGTTCTAATTGTGCCACTTATTAGGCTAATTGATGTTAACTTTTAACCTAGTAACGATATTCAAATACTAACCGTCTGCTTTTAAAGCCTAGGTGCGATCGTTTCCTTGGTTTAGGTGGATTTTGTTACTTTCCACAGTAAGTTGTTTATCTGCTGTAACTTGGAGTTATAAATTTTCTCAATTCCCGCTTTTAAATAATCAGAGCAATTGAACAAGAATATGTCAGTAAAACCATTAGTAACTTCAGGTAAGCTATTCTTTTTGACAATTTGAAACTGCACCTTGGGATCAACTAAATGACCAAGCATTTGAATCGATGGAATTATGCCACCATCACTAATTAAAAGCGGTTGATTACTTTGACTAATGATGTTAGCTATTTTCGGATATTCTTGGTATTTTTCAGGGAATTGATTCCACCAAATCTTAGCTTGCAAGTTGAGACTACAAGATATCACTCCGCTCGTAATTATCATAAATACAACAAGTAGCCAGAGCTTTCTTTGCCACACTTTAGGAGAAATAGAAGTTAATTTAGTAGTAAGCAAGTAAGCAACAGCTAATTGTATGCCTAAAGTTAAGGGAAGGGTATATCGAGTAGTAGCGTAGCGCTTTTGAAAGACAAAATCCAATATGAATAGGGGAAGCCCTAGCGATCCAATCAAGGTTAAGACAAATAACCAAACTTTTTTAGGTGTGCTTCGACAAAGAATATAAATTGAGTAGAAAATTAGAGCGAAAATAATTATAACAAATGGAAGTAATGCAAACTTAATTCTTCCTGAATCACTAGGACTAATACCCAAATCAAGAAACGCGCGGCTCAAGATACCAGCCCATCTTTCAACTGATCCAAAGAACGTTTGTTTAGCATTTGCCCAAGCTACTGCTTGTGGCTGAGGGTTGGTAATAATAATCCAAAGCCAAGGTACAAAAGTTATAAACCCTGCAAAGAGTGAAATTAGGTAATCAATTGTGATTTTATTCAATCGAAAGCGTTCGATTGTAATTACATAAATTCCCTGTGCAAGAGCAACCAAAGCAAAAAATATATGAGTATAAAACCCTACTACTAATGTTGCTGAATAAATCCACCAACTAACCTTTGTTTTAAGACGCATGGCTCGCAGCATAGCGAAGCTCGACATTAAGATGGCTACTATCCATAAACTGTATGCTCGTGCTTCTTGTGCATACACGACCTCAACAGGTGAAACAGCTACCAAAGCGATGGCCATCCACCCGAATAGTGAAGACCCAAATAATTCTTCACATAGCAAATAAATAAAAGGAAAAGTGAACAGACTAGTGAATGCCGAAAAACTTCTTACCGATGCTACAGAATCACCAAAGTGTTGTACCCAAAACCTAGTCATTAAAATGTATAGCGGCAAAATCTGTGAGTCTTCTACAATAATCCCTTTAATTGTATCAATTGTATTTTTTTCAGAATTGGGATATTGGTATTTACTCAAATCTTTTATAGTAAGCAAACTACCATTGCTTAACTGCTCATTCATTTCTGACTGCATATAACCCGATATGCGTAATGAGGAGAAAACTTCATCACCCCAATAGACTTTTTTATCAATATTGACGAAACGGACAAATACACCTATTACTAATAGGATTATAATTAAAAAACGTAACCAAAATAGAGAAGTAAGCCAGCTTTTTGACAATTGCTTTCTCATGTAGTTCTCGATCTCCTCAAAGCATGAATGAACGGGGATGGAATTTTATTCTTATCGCGATAAAAGGTTCCATCTATGTTGAAACCTAGAGTTTTTTAAAAGATATATTTATGTAGGTTGGGTGGAGTGAAACGCAACCCAACATTACCACCTAATTTATGTTGGGTTACGCTATCGCTGCACCCAATCTAAAAAACTACGCTTCTCAAGGTAGACTAGGTTTAATATTCAGCTATTAAACTAATAACAAAACTGCCAAATATTTTATTTTTCTTTTTTTACTATTTGTTTTGAACATCTTAGATATAAAAGCGACAGTAAATATCTAGATATGCTCTCACAATTTAACACTCAATTAGTGTCAAACAAATTGTTTATGAATATATGAGCCAAAAGTATCCTCTATCCATAGAATGAACTTTAAAAATTTTGCAGATTTTAGCAACAAGATATCATACTAAATGCAATTGGTTATCTGTTGTTTTATAGTATAAATTAAATAATATAGAAATATGGATACGGAGCATCCTAGATTTTTAAATTTACTATTTCGCTGCATTAGGACAGGAATAAGAGAATGGATAAATGTACTGTATACTCCTAGATTGAAACAAGCTACGTGCAGTTTCTCGGAGAGAACTGGATTTCCGCAAAGGGAAGACATTTATAAAGGATTTGTGTCTCAGTTTCGTAAATTTTTAAAAAATTGGGATGCTTCCTATAGATATATAGCAGTCTGCTTTGATTTTTGAAATTTATTTGCATGGTTCGCGTTCGCGGAGCGTGTCGCAGACAAGCCTCTCGTAGAGAAGCGCAGCGCAAGAGGTAATAGGCAAGAAGGCTCTTTAACTCGTACTTTACTTTGCAAAAATTAAATAGGATTCCTACATGATACTTGTAGCGTAGATGTAAAATACTTGTGTGAAAAATAAAAATATTTAATAAAGCTAATATTAAGATATTATAAATACACCTTTGAGTAGGATTGAAACTAAAGAGTTAGGTTAACGTTTGTTTAAAGCCTCCACATATTTGCTCAAAACAGACTCACTCAGCACTAGTAAAACATTTAGGGCCGCCAAAACTATCCTAATTTTGCCACCGACTCTACTTATTACCATCTTCCAGTAATAGAATTAAGGACGAAGCCTTTGTAAAGCTTTCAACTATCACAAAGATAGAAGCTGTAGTAGTAGATTTGCGCTAAATGTCAGGAAATCTAAATCTGCATCCCAAAATAGACCCTTAGTATAGTAGCATATAAAACGCTTGTAAGATTTTTATGACTTCCCGTATTCGCTTTTTGATGTGTCCTCCTGACCACTACGATGTAGACTATGTGATTAACCCCTGGATGGAAGGGAATATTCACAAATCATCGCGCGATCGCGCCGTGGAACAGTGGCAGAGATTACACCAGATCCTTAAACAGCACGCCATTGTAGACTTAGTACCACCCCAAAAAGGTTGGCCTGATTTAGTTTTTACCGCCAACGCTGGCTTGGTACTGGGTGAAAATGTCGTACTCAGTCGCTTTTTACATAAAGAACGTCAGGGAGAGGAACCTTTCTTCAAACAATGGTTTGAAGAAAATGGTTATACAGTCAATGAACTTCCTAAAGATTTGCCCTTTGAAGGTGCAGGAGATGCACTCTTAGATCGAGAAGGACGCTGGTTATGGGCGGGATACGGTTTCCGTTCAGAATTAGATTCTCACCCTTATCTAGCTAAATGGCTGGATATAGAGGTTCTCTCTTTGCGACTCATAGACGAACGTTTCTATCACCTGGATACCTGTTTTTGTCCCTTAGCAAATGGTTATTTGCTCTACTATCCAGGCGCTTTTGATTCTTACTCCAACCGCTTAATTGAAATGCGAGTCGCACCAGAAAAGCGAATTGCAATTGCTGAAGCCGATGCAGTCAACTTCGCTTGTAATACGGTGAATGTGGACAGCATTGTGATCATGAACAAAGCGAGTGAAGCTTTGAAAACCCGCCTTGCAGAAGTGGGTTTCCAAGTGCTGGAAACACCGCTTACCGAATTTCTCAAAGCTGGTGGTGCAGCAAAATGTTTAACCTTGCGCGTAACGGAACCAGTTAGGGATGAAATTCATGCCAATGTCTCGGTAGAAAGCCGAATCATTCGCATGGAAGGACATTTGCTGGATGCTGGCTTAATTAACCGCGCCTTGGATTTGATTATAGATGCCGGGGGAAGTTTCCAAGTTCTGAATTTCAACTTGGGAGAACAACGGCAAAGTACCTCCGCCGCCGAGGTGAAGGTATCAGCACCATCTCATGAGGTGATGGAAGAAATCATCTCTCTATTGATTGATTTGGGTGCAGTAGATTTACCCCATGATGAGCGAGACGCGATCTTGGAACCTGTGATCCAAAATGGTGTAGCGCCCGATGATTTCTACGTCAGTACAATTTATCCTACCGAAGTCCGAATTAATGGGCAGTGGATCAAGGTAGAAAATCAGCGTATGGATGGCGCGATCGCAATTACTCAAACCCCCTCTGGCTTCGTAGCTAGGTGTAAAATACTACGAGATTTAGAAGTTGGCGAACGAGTAATTGTAGATGTACTCGGTATCCGTACTATTCGCAAAACGGAATCGCGCGAACAACGCAGTACCCAAGAATTCAGTTTCATGTCGGCGGGCGTTTCCAGCGAACGGCGCGTGGAATTGGTGGTTGAACAAGTAGCTTGGGAATTACGGAAAATCCGCGATGCTGGTGGTAAGGTAGTTGTCACGGCTGGCCCCGTGGTGATTCACACTGGTGGTGGCGAACACTTGGCCCAACTGGTTCGAGAAGGATATGTACAAGCACTGCTGGGTGGAAATGCGATCGCAGTTCATGACATCGAGCAAAATATCATGGGCACTTCCTTGGGTGTAGACATGAAGCGGGGTGTCGCAGTTCGTGGTGGACACCGCCATCACCTGAAGGTAATTAATAGTATCCGTCGTTATGGCAGCATTTCCAAAGCTGTGGAGGCGGGGGCAATTAAGAGTGGTGTGATGTATGAGTGTGTCCAAAATAATGTACCTTTTGTGCTGGCGGGATCGATTCGGGATGACGGGCCTTTACCTGATACCCAAATGGATTTGATTCAGGCACAGGAGGAATATGCCAAACACCTAGAAGGTGCGGAAATGATTTTGATGCTGTCATCAATGCTGCACTCCATTGGCGTGGGAAATATGACTCCGGCGGGGGTGAAGATGGTGTGTGTGGATATTAATCCAGCTGTGGTGACTAAGTTAAGCGATCGCGGTTCTGTAGAATCAGTGGGTGTGGTGACGGATGTGGGATTGTTCCTGAGTCTGTTGATTCAGCAGTTGGATAAGTTGACAAGTCCTTATGTTAATAAGGTAGGTTAAGAGACGAACCGCGAAGGCGCGAAGGGCGCGAAGAAAGGAAATGACAAGAGTAGCTTTCAGGGAAGAGTTTCAGGTTAATTGGGTAAGTTTGATTGCTGATTTCTTGTTAGTAGGGATGGTTTTTGGCCCGCCACTTGCTCCCTTTTTGGCTGCGTCTGGAGTGTCTTTGCTTCCTGGGATTGCGGACATCATTTATTTCATGGGTAATCATGTGTGTCCGCAACCAACTATGGGGTTAGATTTGGCACCACCATATATTATGGCTGTGTGTATGCGCTGTTACGGCACTGTCACCGGTTTGCTGATTACTCGCCTGCTATATGGGCTAACTGGTGGTAAAGGATTTTACTGGTTAAGTCAGTATGGATGGAGTGGTGTGGCGATCGCCAGTGTGCTGATGATGGCTTATCCTTTAGAATTGGCAGCACAAATTTTCGGTTTGTGGAGTTTTAATAATTATCTGGTTACACCTTTTGGGTTGATTACGGGTTTAGCGTGGGGATTGTTTACTATGCCCATTTTTCACGGGTGCCGGGGTGCTAAAACTAGTTTGGATCGATTTTAGTCTTACTCTTAATTTCTTCTTCAAATCAGCATCCCAGCAATACAAGCGGTGATAAAACCCGCCAACGATCCGCCAATCATCGATCTTACTCCCATACGAGCTAAATCATGTTGGCGATTAGGTGCTATCCCAGTAATACCGCCAATGGTAATGCCAATTGAACCTATATTTGCAAAGTTACATAAGGCGTAAGTCGCAATAATTACTGCACGTTGGGAAATTTTACCACTTTCAATTAATGCCTTCAAATCCAAAAAAGCAATAAACTCATTGAGAATTGTCTTTGTACCCAACAAAGCCCCCACTTGCTGACAATCAGCCCAAGGTACGCCCATCAGCCACGCTACGGGAGCCATAAAAATAGACAAAATCAACTGTAATGACAGTTGCGGTAAACCCACAAATGCCCCCAACCAGCCCAGTAGTGCATTTAAAGCAGCCAATAATCCTAAAAAGGCAATAATTATTACCCCAACATTAACCGCTAGTTTCACACCATCAATTGCTCCGGCTGTAGCAGCATCAATTGCATTTACATAATTGGTTTTTACATCTGCCTTTACTTCACCAAGCGTCTCTGATACTTCTGTTTCTGGATACAGCAATTTTGATACTACCAATGATGTGGGAGCAGTCATAAAAAAAGCAGCAATTAGGTGTTCTGCTGGTATCCCAAAAGAAAGATATGCCCCTAGTACTCCACCTGCAATTGTGGCAAAACCACCCGTCATCACGGCATGAAGTTCTGATTGCGTCATCTTCGCTATATAAGGTTTAACCATCAGTGCTGACTCTGTTGGCCCTAAAAAGATGTTACCCGCACAAGATAAAGATTCAGAACCCGATGTTTTCAACGTCTTCATCATTACCCACGCCATTACATTTACCACTCGCTGTAAAATGCCGTAGTAATATAAGACACTGATAAAGGCAGAGAAAAAGATAATTGTCGGCAACACTTGGAAGGCAAAGAAATGATCCTTAAAATTTTCTCCAAACACAAATTTGGCACCAACATCAGAAAATGCTAAAAATTTGCTGACAAAATCTCCTAGAAATTTAAACACAGTCAAACCCCAAGGAGTTTTAAGAATCACGATTGCCAATGCAAATTCTAATCCCAAACCCCACGCCACTATGCGCCAACGCACCGCTTGACGATTAACCGAAAAAGCGTAGGATATACCGATAAAAACTAAGATTCCCAACGCAGAGATGGCGCGTTCCATGTTTACTCCCAAAAAGGTATCGCTAAGGCACTTGGACACAAAGCATACACAAAAATCTGCCTTATTTTGTGGCTTTGTAGTCAATTACTAGAGTTTTGATGCTGTAAACAAGAAATTAGCGATCGCAAATTCATATCTTGTTACAAAATCGCCTTCCCAAACCTTAAGCACATTTGTATTAATGGGAACAATCAATATAAACAGGAAAAAATTAACCTTGCAAGGAAAAGCAAATTATGGTGGCACTAACCGGTTATCAAATACATGAGCTAATTTATTCTGGCTCTAAAACCCTAGTGCATCGCGGCATTAGAGAATCAGACAAAATGCCAGTAGTGATTAAACTGTTGCGGCGTGAGTATCCCACATTTTACGAACTCGTGCGGTTCCGAAATCAGTACACCATTGCTAAAAACTTAGATATTGATGGGATTATCAAAACCTATAGCTTGGAGAACTATCAAAACAGCTATGCCTTAGTCATGGAAGACTTGGGTGGTATTTCTCTCCAAGAAGAGATGGTGAGGTGGGGAGATAGGGGAATGGGGGGAACTGCTGATGGGTTGCAGGCATTTTTTCATATTGCTTTGCAAATTGTCTCCATTCTTGATGGACTGTATCACAACCGAGTGATTCACAAAGACATCAAACCCGCCAATATTTTGATTAACCCCATCACAAAAGACATAAGACTCATCGATTTTAGTATCGCCTCTTTACTTTCCAGAGAAACCCAAACCCTGACTAATCCAAATATTCTGGAAGGGACGTTGACATACCTTTCTCCCGAACAAACCGGACGAATGAACCGGGGAATTGACTATCGCAGTGACTTTTATTCCTTGGGCATCACTTTTTTTGAACTGCTCACCGGACAGTTACCTTTTAGCACAGATGAACCGATGGAGTTGGTGTATTGCCACTTGGCAAAGGTTCCTCCACAGGTGCATAGTCTGAATCCTGAGATTCCCCTAATTTTGTCTGAAATTATCGGCAAACTGATGGCGAAAAATGCCGAAGATCGCTATCAGACTGCATTGGGGTTGAAATATGACTTAGAAATTTGCTGGCATCAGTGGCGAGAAACTGGCAGTATTGATGCCTTTGAGTTAGGCGTGCGAGATATTTGCGATCGCTTCATCATCCCAGAAAAACTCTATGGTCGGCAAGCAGAAGTAGAAAACTTACTCGCAGCATTTGACAGAGTAGCTAACCCCCCTGAATCCCCCCTTAACAAGGGGGGATTCAGGGGGGTAGAAATGATTTTAGTCGCAGGTTTCTCTGGTATTGGTAAAACTGCTGTTGTTAGCGAAATCCATAAACCCATTGTGCGATCGCACGGTTATTTTATCAAAGGGAAATACGATCAATTACAACGCAATATTCCCTTGAGAGGTTTTGTACAAGCATTTCGGGATTTAATGGGGCAATTGCTTAGTGAAACGGATACCCAACTTGAACAATGGAAAATCAAAATTCTGACAGCTTTGGGTGAGAATGCTCAAGTAATTATCGAAGTTATTCCAGAACTAGAAAAAATTATTAGTAAACAACCGCCAGTACCTGAACTTTCAGGGATTGCTGGACAGAATCGTTTCAATTTATTATTTCAGAAATTTATCCAAGTTTTCACAACCAAAGAGCATCCTTTAGTAATCTTCCTGGATGATTTGCAATGGGCAGATTCAGCATCTTTGAAATTAATGCAATTGCTGATGAGTGAAACTGGAACTCACTATATGTTATTGCTTGGCGCTTATCGGGATAATGAAGTCAATCCAGCACATTTGTTGATGTTGACCTTAGAAGAAATTCATAAATCTGGAGTAAATATTAATACTATTACTTTAGCTCTTCTCAAGCACACAGATTTAAATTATCTAATTGCTGATGCTCTTAAATGTGAGTTAGAGATTGCCCTACCTCTCACCGATTTAATATATCAAAAGACTCAAGGCAACCCCTTATTTACTAATCAATTTCTCAAATTACTGTATGAACAAGAGTTAATTAACTATAACTTTGACATGGGTCATTGGCAATGTGACATTGCTCAGGTTAGAGCATTAGCATTTACTGATGATTTGGTAGAGTTTATGGTGCTTCAGTTGCAGAAGTTACCAGAAGCAACTCAAAAAGTTTTGCAGCTTGCAGCTTGTATTGATAATCAGTTTGACTTAACAACACTAGCAATTGTCCATGAAAAATCCTTAGTGGAGACAGCAGCAGACTTATGGAAAGCTTTGCAAGAAGGTTTAGTCATACCCACAACTGAAGTTTATAAGTTTTATCAACAGGAGTCAGGAGAATCTGTGATTGCTTCTGATTCCTTGATGCTAAATTCTGGCTCCTGTTCCTACAAGTTTTTGCACGATCGTGTTCAACAAGCTGCTTATTCTCTAATTCCTGAAGATCAAAAACAGACAGTACACCTCAAAATTGGGCGATTAATGTTGAGGAATATTGCGATTGAAGAGCGCGAAGAACATATCTTTAAATTAGTTAATCAGTTAAATTTAGGAGTTGAACTAATTACTCAGCCAGAGGAACAAGAAGAACTAGCAAAGTTAAACCTAACTGCAAGTCATAAAGCGAGGATTTCGATTGCTTATGAAGCTGCTATAGAGTACACAAATTTTGGCATTCGGTTACTCACAGAAAATTGTTGGCAACATCAATATGAGTTGGCTTTGGCACTGTACTCAACATCTGCCGAAGTAGCCCATCTGAACGGTGATTTTGAACAGATGGAACAAGGAGTGCAACAAATATTGCAACATGGCAAAACACTGATTGATCAAGTCAAAGCCTACGAAGTTAGAATCTTATCTCATGTAGCACAAAATAGGATGTTGGAAGCTATAAAAACGGGACTCCAAGTTCTTAAGCTATTAGGCATAGAACTGCCTGAACAGCCAACACCAGCAGATATTCCCCGTGGACTACAGGAGACACAATTAGCTTTAGAGGGAAAACCCATTGAAGACTTACTAGAGCTAAAATTAATGACTGAACCAGATAAACTAGCAGCCATGAATATCCTGACAAATATAGCTGCTCCTGCTTATCTAGTTATCCCAGTACTCTATCCCCTAATATTATTTAAACAGGTTAGTTTATCCCTCAAGTATGGAAATACTGCTAATTCTCTCTATGGATATTCGTGCTACGGGCTGATTCTGTGTGCTGTTGTTGGAGATGTTGAATCTGGTTATAAATTCGGTCAGCTAACTCTCAAATTGTTAGAAAAATTGAATGCTAAAGAATTCCTAGCTAAGACATATACGAGTATTTATGGCTCTTTGAATTCTTGGAAAAAGCATATTAAAGAAATATTTAAACCTTTGCAGTTAGCCTATTCTAGCGGACTAGAAATAGGAGATTTAGAATTTGCAGGTTACTGTGCATGGATTTATTCTTTTAATTCATATTTAGCTGGAAAAGAATTATCTTCTATAGCAGACGAAATAGCAAAATATAGCCAGGGACTAGCACAAATCCGTCAAGAACCATCCCTACATAAAAATGAACTCTTTCGGCAGGTTGTGCTTAACTTACTTTCAAAAAATCAAAATCCTTGCTGTTTAATTGGTGATGCTTACAATGAAGAAATCATGTTGCCGCTTCATCAGCAAGGTAATGATAAAACCATAATTTGTTTTTTGTACTTTAATAAATTAGTTATCTGTTATTTATTTTCTGAGTACACTCATGCTATTGAAAATGCTGAATTAGCACAGAACTATTTAGAAAGTGTTCTTGGAAGTATTACTGTTCCTCTATTTCATTTCTATGATTCTCTGAGCCAATTAGCTGTTTATCCTGATGCTTCTGAAGAGAGGCAAGCATTTATCCTCAAACGGGTTACAGCCAATCAGGAAAAAATGCATAATTGGGCGCATCATGCGCCGATGAATCATTTACATAAGTTTCACTTAGTAGAGGCTGAACGCTATCGCATTCTCGGTGAATATATTCAAGCAATGGAAATGTACGATCGCGCCATTCATGGAGCTAAAGAAAACGAATATATCCAAGAAGAAGCTCTTGCTCACGAACTCGCTGCCAAATTTTATTTGACATGGGGTAAAGAGCAAATTGCCCAAACTTATCTAACAAACGCTTACTACTGCTATGTTCGTTGGGGTGCTAAAGCCAAAGTCTATGACTTAGAAAAACGTTATCCTCAATTACTCGCCCCCATTCTCCAATGGGAAAAAATTCGGCTCAATCCCACGGAAACAGCATCTAGCCTCCATAGCATGTCTCTATCTACTTTTGCTGCTGGTATGACAATTTCATCCAGTAGCACCAGTATTTCAGAGGCTTTAGATTTCGCAAGTGTTCTCAAAGCCTCGCAAGCACTGTCTGGCGAAATTCATTTAGATAAGTTGCTTTCTACATTAATGCAAGTGGTAATGGAGAATACCGGAGCTAAAAAATGTGCTCTAATTTTACTCAAGGATAATATTTGGGCGATCGAAGCGATGTCTACGATGGTCACTGAGCCAAGTCGAAGTGCGGGCTACGCCTACGCAACATTTCAGAAAGTGCCAATTATTCTGCAATCTATCCCTATTGAATTCAGCCAAGATATTCCCCTAACTCTCATCAACTATGTTAAACGCACCTTAGAAACATTGGTAATTGATGATGCAACTGGAGAAAACTCCTTTGCCTCTGACTGCTACATTATCCAACAACAACCTAAGAGTTTACTATGTACTCCAATTCTCCATCAAGGAAACTTAATGGGCATCCTTTATTTAGAGAATAATCTAATTGCAGGAGTATTTACACGCGATAGGCTCCAAGTAATCAACCTACTGTGTTCTCAAGCTGCCATATCTTTAGAAAATGCTTCTCTCTATCAGCGATCGCAAGAGAATGCCCAACAGTTAGAACACTCTATTACAGATTTACAGCAGATGCAACTACAACTAGTACAAAATGAGAAAATGTCAGCATTGGGTAACTTAGTTGCAGGTGTAGCTCACGAAATCAACAACCCTGTAGGCTTCATTGCAGGTAATATTCAACCTGCGGTTAATTTTGTTGGAGATTTGTTTCACCTCATCGACCTCTATCAGGAAAAATTTCCGAATCCGGGTGCAGAAATTGAAGAAGAAATTGCAGCCATTGACCTAGAATATCTCCGAGAAGATTTGCCAAAACTTATTTCTTCGATGAAATTAGGGATTGACCGCATTCGGAGTATTAGCAACAGTTTGCGAACCTTTTCAAGGGCAGATACAGAACACAAAGTTGCTTTTAATATTCATGAAGGTATCGACAGCGCGATTTTAATTCTCAAGCATCGCTTAAAAGCATCGGAATTACATCCAGATATTCAAGTAGTGAAAAGATACGGAGATATATTTTTAGTCAAATGTTTTCCTGGGCAACTCAATCAGGTATTTATGAATTTATTGGCAAATGCCATTGATGCTTTAGAGGAGTTTAATATTGGACGTAATTTTCACGATATTAATAATAAAATTGAGATTAAAACTTGTTTTAGCGAAGACAAACATCATGTTTTAATTTACATTCAAGATAATGGTATGGGAATGTCTGATGAAGTCAAACAAAAGATTTTTGACCATTTATTTACAACTAAATCTGTAGGTAAAGGTACAGGATTAGGATTAGCGATCGCACGTCAAATTATTGTAGAAAAACATGGCGGTACTCTGGAAGTAAATTCTGTACAGGGAGAGGGTACAGAATTTGTGATTCAAATTCCGATTTGAAATTACTCCTCGTGGCGTGGGTAGCCAAAGCTGAGATGGCTACCAATGAGTGTGTAGAAATCATCTGGCGCATGTGCTGCGCCCCCTGCACAACTCGGAACTTTGCACTTATCGCTAACAGTTTGAGCGATTTTGTCAAGCTTGATAACGTGTGGTGTCATGTCCCATCCTTCGCCACCATAGCTGCTTGTGATTTTTTCAATATTATGCAAAACGACCACTTCCAGCCGCCAGCCATTGATTTTGCACTCGCCCAAGCGATAAATTTTAGACAATGCTGGATCTGATAAAGCTAGACGTAGCTCTCTTTCTATTTGCACAAAGTCAGGCTTTTCCGGCCTCATCTGCAAGTAAGCAAGCAGTTCTGCGGCTGATTTGCCAGTTCTAAAAAACACCGATGAGTAACCGTCTCCGCCAGAAACGACTCTCCAATCAACTAAGGTGAGTTCTGGTGACTGCGCCAGCGCCATAATTAGTGAGGTGTCAGCTTGATTATGCGTGCCAGTTATCCCACCATAACCACACTCAATGCCAAATTTGCGATCGCAAACACCAATAATTTGCCAGACATAATGTGCAACAGTAACTATAGGTTCATCTCTTTGTATACCCGACATAACTTCAGCATAGTTGCTCTGGTCAACATACAAATCGTAAGAACCTGGAGTATTGGCATCTCCACATGGCGCATTGATTAATTTGCCAACAAAATTGCAGTGTTCAAAGCCAAGCAGTGGATGCTGGCGCACCAAAGCAGCAAGGCGTTTAGCATCAGACGGAGCAAAAGTAGCGTTGAAATAGTAATGAGGCCCTTGGCCGCACTCATTAATTTCCCAGAACCAATCTTGAAATATACCCATACTAAAGCATCATTTTTTATCAAAACAAGTACAAAAACTAATTACTAAAAGTACGAATTTTTTGCCGCATTTCTGTATTTATTTGTCTTTCACAACCCCATAACTGTGCGATAATGTGCTTCAATTTGCGCGACGGTTTCAGACTTACGCTTTGTCTCCCATTGACTGCGATTAAATAATTCTTTTCGCAATTCATCAACGTTAATTGTGGTAACTTTACCATCAGCAACAATTTGCTTGCCATTAACCCAAGCACTATTAACAACATTGGTAGGACGGCCTAAAACCAATAAACCAATGGGGTCTGTACGCGGAAGCAATGATAAATTGGTGAGATCATAAAGTACTAAATCTGCTTGTTTTCCCACAGTAAGGGAACCGAGTTTGTCTGCCAAATTCAGTCCCTTCGCACCTCCTAAAGATGCCATTTCTACTGCTTGTCGGGGCGTAATCCAGTATTGATAATCTGAGTCTGTAATATTATGTAAAATAGAACCCATTTTGATTGCTTCTAGCAAATCTTGGGAGTCATTACTAGAAGCACCATCACAACCAAAAGTTACATTTACTCCAGATTGACGATATTTTAAAATTGGGGCAATGCCACTGCCTAAACGCAAATTACTTAAGGGATTATGAACAACTGTAGATTCAGTTTCGGCGAGGATGGCGATATCCGCATCATTTAACCAAACGCAATGAGCAAGTGAAGTGCGATCGCTCAAAAACCCGATTCTTTTCAAATGTTCCACGGCAGTACAAGCGTACTTTTCTTGGGCGAGTTTTTCCTGTGCCCTAGTTTCAAGTAAATGGGAGTGACGACAAAGATTATAGCGATCGCTTAACTCGATACATCCTGTAAATAAAGCATCACTACACAATTGTATCCCCGTTGGTGCGACCAAAATATTTACACCCTCATCTGGACGATGAAACTGTCTCACCGCCTCTTCGATGATTTCCAATGTTGCCGCAGTTGAGCGATGATAAGGTTCATGAGTTCTTGCTGATTCTCCAGATGGAATCCCTGCGCTAAGGGATTCATCTTGAATTAAGGGGGCGATAAAGGCACGAATTCCAACTTCTCTGTAAGCGCGAGTTGCAATAGCGATCGTTTCTAACTCAAGTCCGGGAATTAACACTAGGTGATCTACTACACTTGTGCCGCCAGAAAGTAAGGTTTCTACCGCAGTACCCAAGGCGCTGAGATAAACCTGTTCAGTGTCGATGGGGGCAAAATCATACAGTTCCGCCAACCATAATTCTAAAGGCAAAACTGACATGATCCCACGTTGCCACATCTCTGATGAGTGGGTGTGGGCGTTGAAAAAACCAGGTAGCAGCAGTTTATTTTTGCCATCTATGACAGTGCCTATTACTGGTAGATTCGGGGCAAGTGCAGCTATTGCACCGTCTACAATCTGTACATCTACCGTTGCATAATCATCACTGGCGGCAATTAAAACATTCTGAATAGTGAAATTTACCATATTTAACCTTGATTAAGTAATTGTATTTTCAACTGAATTTCAAGTTACAAGATAGAAAATGGTGTAGGGTATTGCAATTTTATGAATTTGCCTTTTCGGACATTGGGAGTCTCACCAAATGCGTGGACAGTGAATGATGCGATCGCAGATATCACTCGTCCTCAAAAACCCCCACAACCCGTTATTTTATCAACAGAAACTAAAACCCTGCGTTTAGACTTGGCAAAAGCCGCTATTCTCGTCATTGATATGCAAAACGACTTCTGTCACCCTGATGGCTGGTTAGCGCATATTGGCGTGGATGTAACTCCAGCACGTCAGCCGATTAAACCTTTGAATAACTTACTTCCAGAACTTCGTGAAGCAGGTGTTCCAGTCATTTGGATAAATTGGGGGAATCGTCCCGACTTGCTCAATATTAGTGCTGGTTCGCGTCATGTCTATAACCCCACAGGGGCAGGCGTGGGATTAGGCGATCCACTACCAAGCAATGGTGCAAGAGTACTAATGGCGGGTAGTTGGGCCGCGGCAGTAGTAGACGAACTAGAACAGGTTCCTGAAGATATTCGTGTGGACAAATATCGCATGAGTGGGTTTTGGGATACCCCATTAGATAGTATCTTGCGGAATCTGGGAAGCACAACATTATTTTTTGCTGGTGTTAATGCCGATCAGTGTGTGCTAACAACCTTATGTGATGCCAATTTCTTAGGATATGACTGCGTGTTAGTTAAAGATTGTAGCGCTACTACTTCGCCTGAATATTGTTGGCTAGCAACGTTGTACAATGTTAAACAATGCTTCGGTTTTGTCACTGACTCCCACGAGATTTTAACAGCGCTGCAAAAGAATGAGGAGTGATTAGATTTTAGATTTTTCCTTCAATCCAAAATTCAAAATTGGTTGAATGAGGAGTATTTAGTGTTTAGCAATTAGTGATTTTGTCATTTATACAACTTAAAACTTACGCATAACCCACAAAGTAGAGGCAATTAATTCATGAATTGCCCCTACCTGAAAATCTTTTTTACTGGCATTGTTTGCGTCATTTCTGACAACTCACAACTTAATATTCAAGACTAAGATTTTAGGAATTTTCATACCCATTGATAACTTGAGAGGGGATAAATAAATGTACGCTACTCGTTGTGTAATTCCGGTTATCAAGTCTCCCAAAGATTACCAAGTATATCGCATTAGTCCCAATGACTCTAATCGATTAGCAATTATCTTCGATTCGACAAATGCTAATACTTCCTTAACTTGCTGTATAGAAATTTTTGATGTCGGTGGACAAACACCGCCAAATCGCCATCAGTGGGCGGTGGAAATGTTTTTTGTCCTCAAAGGCGAAGCGATCGCTATGTGTGACGGCAAGAGTGCCACGATCAAAGCTGGAGATAGTTTATTAGTGCCTCCCACTGGGACTCATTTGATTAAAAATACTGGTTCTACTCGCTTGTATACGTTGACTGTGATGGTTCCCAATGAAGACTTTTCCGAATTGATTCGCAGTGGCATTCCGACGGAGTTAGATGCAGAAGATATGGCTGTACTGGGGAGATTGAATACTTTGATGCCCTGTTAAAATAATTCGTAATTGACTGAGATAGAAACAGGACTTACGCAAAATAATGAAAAAACGAACCGCATTCGCGCAGCGTCTCGTTAGAGAAGGCGCATAGACGCGAAGCGGCTTCCCGCAGGGTAGGACACAAAGGAATGAGAGTTTCAGAGAGTTATTGCGTAAGTCCTAAGAAAGTGGAGAGTTATCTTATTCCCAGCCTATGACTCAATACGGTTCAGTTAAGGCTAAAGCTCTTTGTCAAAGTCAATTTCTTTAACGAACCGCCAAGGACGCAAAGGACGCAAAGAAAAGAAAGAAATGCTTAACTGAACTGTATTGGCCTATGACTGGGAATAACTAATGTGATGTTCCTTGTTTTGAGAGCTAGCTACGAACTTTTGTGAGGATTTTTTGGGAATAAAAAGAAGCTGATTCTTCGTTTTTGGAACAATCTTGTGCGAACTTAATCAAATGATGTCCCACAAGTCCAACGTGAATCAAGTTTTCAATACTACCTGCCTTCAGCGCTGGCTTGGCCATTTTCCAGAAAGTCTGACGATAGTTACTAAATAAGCCTATCCGTAGCAAAATATTAGTTAAATAAGTTAAACCTTTACGGATATTAGCCCCAGAAGTGCGAGCAGGACTGTTAGGTACTTCAATGCGATTTGGATAAGTGTGTTCCATATTGTAAGCAAACCGCTCATATAAAAATTCCGGCTCATAAGCAGTTGTGATGCAGCGCCGCCACATCTCGACAACTTGCTTGTAGGGCATCAAAAACTCAACATTTGATTCCCGGTTTTCATCAAATACGAGTCGTCCTTCTGCTTCTAACCTCCGCCATAACGGAGTTCTAGGCAAAGCATGAAGTAGATTAATTGTCAACATGGGAATTTGAGATGCCCGAATAAATTCGATAATTCGGTCTGCTGTTTCTGGTGTATCTGTATCTAACCCGATAATGATTCCTGAAACTACTTCCATGCCATAGCTATTTAAAACCTGAATTGCCTTTAAGATTGGCATACTCAGATTTTGATCTTTAGAAATAGCATGGAGAGCATCTGGTTCAGGTGTTTCGATACCGCAAAAGATCGTGCAGAAATAGGCTTCGCGCATCATCTCCAGCAGTTTTGGGCTTTGAGCTAGGTTGAGGGTTGCTTCACAGGCAAACTGGATGGGGTAGCCATTGCGTTTTTGCCAGTCAATCAGATGAGGAAGTAACTTCATGGCAGCGCGGCGATCGCCAACAAAGTTATCATCGACAAAATACACTGCCCCCATATTGCCAGATTGTCGCATTGCATCTAGCTCGGCAACCACTTGCTCTGGTGTTTTCATCCGGGGACTGTTGCCATAGAGTTCTGGAATATCACAAAACTCGCAGCGATAAGGGCAACCACTAGAAAACTGCACATTTGCTAAGAAATAATCATCGATATCCAGCAAATGATAAGCTGGAGTTGGGAACTCTGTTAAAGGTAAACGTTCTTTCGTTTCAAAGCGGATTTGCCTTTGAGGACGTTCTAAGTTTTGGTCTAGATACTCGATCATGCGATCGCTAGCATCTCCCAACTCACCCAAATGTAAAATGTCAAATTCAGGATAATATTCTGGACACCCAGATACCGAAGGGCCACCCACGACTGTGATTTTCCCGGCTCGATGGGCAAGTTCATTAATTTGATTAATCTGTGGTTTTTGGATATGCATTCCACTCACAATTACCACATCAGCCCATTGGTAATCAGCCCTGGTTGCTGATTTGACATTCTCATCAATAAACCGCACTTCCCATTTTTGAGGTAAGTAGGCAGCCACAATTAAAATACCTTGGGGTGGCATAAAAGCCCGGACATTACCCATCAGTGGGTAGGCGTAATGAAAAGTACCAAAAGAGCGGCTATACTTAGGAAAGATGCAAAGAATGCGTCGATGGTTCGATGGAACGTAGCTGGTTCTCTTAGTGTTAGAAGCGGTTTTGGAATCGGCCGCTATATAAGTTGGATTCTCTAAAGACTTAAGATTTACGGTCATCGCAAATTTCACCCCAGAAGACTGAGCAGTTAATTTGACAATTTATTGACACAATTCAGTTGTAATTCCAACTAGCTTACCGCGATCTTTCAGAAGTTTTTAACCGTAAAATATAAAATTTCTCCTAGAAGGGCATGTTCGCCCTTTCTCAGAATGCAGTTTTGCAATTACGGATGCGTTTGAGTCACCAGATTCTGGCTTATGAGTTAATTCATCTAGAATGCTTAGGAAAAAAGCAATTACCGATATAGTTGGTTATATGTTGGTATTTTGGTATTATTTTACCTAGCATCAATTTTATGGAAGAAACTTCTCAAACGCCTTTTCTATGAAAAGAAGACAAATTTTTGGCTTATTGGGTATAGCAGTTGCTGGTTTGCTCCTGGCAATTGGTTTACCGTTAGTTAATCCTTTTCCGGTAATAGCAGAGTCAAACAGCACTATCCTCGTCTCCGCAGCCGCCAGCTTAAAAGAGGCACTAGAGGAAATTAAGCCTTTGTACCAACAAAGTAAATCAGATGTCAATATTACTTATAATTTTGGGGCTTCTGGTGCCTTGCAACAACAGATTGAGCAAGGTGCCCCAGCAGATATCTTTATTTCTGCTGGCAAAAAGCAAGTGGATGCCCTAGAACAAAAAGGACTTTTGGTAACAGGTAGCCGTGCTAACTTGGCAAATAACCGTCTAGTCTTGATTGTGGCTCAGGATGTTGTTGGCATCACTAGCTTCTACAATTTAACAGATAGTAAGATTAAAAAAATTGCGATCGGTGAACCCAGAAGTGTACCCGCCGGTCAATATGGGGAGCAAGTCTTAAAGAAATTGAAACTTTATAATCAGGTAAAGCCCAAATTAGTCTTTGCTAACAACGTGCGTCAAGTTTTAGCAGCAGTAGAAAGTGGTAACGCTGAAGCGGGTTTAGTTTATACTACTGATGCCAAGATTTCCAACAAGGTAAAAGTCGTAGTTGCTGCTGACGATAAGTTTCACTCACCAATTGTCTATCCAATGGCAGTAATTAAAAGCAGTAAAAATATTCCAGCAGCCAAAGAGTTTATTCAATTTTTATCTGGCAGTGAAGCCAAGACAGTACTCAAAAAATATGGGTTTCTTGTAAGTTAGCAAGAAGCTTAAGAGTTCATTTGAATAAGTGTTTTGCTGTGACTTGAGGCACTTTTAGATCCCCCTAACCCCTTTTAAAAGGGTTGGGGGATATTTTGTGCATAAGTTTTAAAGGAGAATAACCAATGCCCAATGTCCAATTCCCAATGCCCCATACCCTTTAATACAACGACTTAATCCACTGCCATTCCTGCGTTAAACCCTCTCTTAGAGAGACTTGTGGCTGATATCCCAGAATTTTCTGCGCTTTAGATACATCAGCAGCAGTGTGGCGTGCATCTCCCATCGCTTTTTCTATGTGGTTTCTTTTGATGGGTTTGCCAACGATTTCTTCAATCGTATCTAAGACTTCTGCTAAAACCACCCTGCTACCACCACCGATATTAAAAATTTCTCCCACTGCTTGGGGTGTGGAAGCAGCCGCTAAATTGGCCGCCACTATATCACCAACAAATGTAAACTCCCGCGTTTGCTGTCCATCGCCGTAAATAGGAATCGCCTCATCCTGCAAAATGGATTTAAAGAACTTATGAAATGCCATATCTGGGCGTTGTTTAGGCCCATAGACTGTGAAATAGCGCAATGATACAGATGGCACACCAAAGTTTTTGTGATACAGTCTGCACAAAGTTTCAGCCGCTAGCTTAGTAATGCCATAAGGAGAAACAGGTTCAGGGCAAATTCCTTCGTGAGTGGGTAAAGTTTCTGCATCACCATATACACTTGACGAAGAAGCAAACACTAATCTTTTCAAGTGTTTTGCATCTTTAGCCGCTTCTAGCAAAACTTGCGTAGCATTAATATTTCGTTCTGTGTAACCTCGAAAAGCCTTACCCCAGCTTGCCCTGACACCTGCTTGTGCTGCTTGATGGTAAACGACATCAACATCTTTTAAGAGTTCCTGCCAATCTAAAAACTGAATATCTGCTTCAATTAATGTAAGATTAGGTGAGCTATGTAAGTGTGCAACATTCTTACGCTTTAACATAGGATCGTAATAATCATTGAATTCATCAATCCCAATGACTTCTTCCCCTTGTTGTAGCAAGATGTCTACGAGGTGAGAACCAATAAAGCCTGCTGCTCCAGTAACGATAATTTTAGCCATGTTAGCTATTTTTTGCTATTTTCATAAATTTCTATATTCACAGGTTAGTACTTGTAATCAATAATCGTCATTACTTAAGCTTGATTTTTAATCAATTATTGTACTGTTTTAAACACAAGTATTACTTAAATAAATATACTTATAATCTAATTAATTCAAGTATATTTGTTTGGTTATTGTATGACAAAATTGACTAAGCAAATATACTAGTTGACAGAATTTAATCTTGAGAATAAAAGCAGTTGAAATTCCAATCACGAAATGGTCTTAAAATCCAATACGGTTCAGTTAGCGATAAAAACCTTAAGCTGCGTAGGTTTGGTTGAGGAACGAAACCCAACATTACCACCTTATTTATGTTGGGTTGCACTTTGCTTAACCCAACCTTGTATCTTAGAAATAGTAGTAGACCATCCCAACCTTGGTCATTATAGACCGTTTTGTAGCATGGGTTACTACAACAATATTCTAGACAGAACTTGAACAGTCGCCGGGGTCAAAGCTTTAAAGACTGAAAAATTAGATTTTTATGAGAAATTTGTAATAGAAAACATCTCAAAAGGGAATAACTATGACAGTCAATCTACAAGGAATATTACAGCAACCGGGACAAGGTTCTTCATACTGGGTGCTTGGGGATTTGTATACTTTTAAGGCAGTGGGTGAAGAAACTGGTCAAGCTTATGCTCTAGTTGAGATTACCGTTCAACCACAAAACGGTACACCTCCCCACATTCATAGTCACGAAGACGAAGCTTTTTATATTCAAGAGGGAGAATTGGAATTTCAGCTTGATGAGCAAATTATCTTAGCAACTCCTGGAACTTTTTTCCACTCTCCCAAAGGTCAACTCCACAGGTTTTCAAATATTGGTGCAAAGCCAGCAAAATTACTTTGTTGGTTCACACCAGCAGGGTTAGAGAAGTTTTTTATGGAAGTAGGTGTGCCAGCCTCAGAGAGAATGCAATTACCTAGCGTTAGTCCCGCAGATATGGAAAAAGCATTGGCTGCTGCTTCTAAATATGGTCTTAAAATTATTCCGCCCTCTGCTGTCTCTTCGCAGATATAAGCTAATATAACTACAAGCGATCGCAGTTAGACACCAAACAACAGTGCGAGAAAGTCTCAGAGGAGCGATCGCTAACGAACCTAATCAACATTTCTATTGGAGCGTTTCAATATGAAAACGCTTAAATGCTCTAGCTGCTTCTGGAATTAGCTCAATGTACCAATGCCCATTTGTTTCATCTGCAAACCAACTAATTATTGCAAGTGCTGGTTGCCCAAATTCATCATCTTTTACTCCAAAGAATTGGCTGAACTTTCCACCTAAATGACCAATTTGGCCAGAAGAGTCACCATCATATCCCGCCGCTTCAGATAACTCCCAAGTGCGTAATCTGCGATTGTCTTTCATAAAGTAACAATGCTGATACAACTTATTCAAGATAGCTTGGTGTCCCGGAGTCAATCCTTTATAAATTGAGTGGAATGCCTCTAAATATTTTTCTTCTGAAGGAATATAACGTTCAACATCTTTCAACACTCTATTCTTCCTCTTTTGATTAGAAAATTCGCTGACAATGAGTAAAATATTATAGTTTGCCCTCCCTACTTCCTTGAGGGTGGGTGCTTCTGCAATAACCTTAAAGAATCGTTTAGAGGCATTTTAGCTTCTACTTGCAGAAATGTCTTACCAAGGATACCTGTATTTAATATTACCCGGAGAAATGTATTTTATTTAACCGCGATCGCCAGTTAAGATTTTAGAACTCTTAATACCATTCTCAGCACACTAGAGGATTCATAATCCATAATCCAAATATTGATCCCAAGGAAAAGTGTTGACTTATGTGTATAGAATTTGGGCGGGAAATCTGCGGCAATCTTGACACGGCAGAGTCACGGGAATGGTTAGTTACTAACGGTATTGGTGGTTACGCTTCTGGAACTGTGGCTGGTTTATTGACGCGCCGCTATCACGGACTATTGGTAGCAGCATTGAAACCACCTTTAGGTCGTACCTTACTGCTAGCAAAACTAGATGAAACTATCCTGTATGACAATCGCTCTTATTCTCTAGATACCAATCGTTGGGCTGATGGGACTGTCAGCCCTCACGGTTATCAAAATATTGAACGTTTTTCTCTGGAAGGTACAATTCCCTTATGGCGTTTTGCTGTTGCCGATGCCTTGTTAGAAAAACGTGTGTGGATGCAACAAGGTGTTAACACAACTTATGTCCAATATACTTTGCGTCGTGCCACGCAACCTCTGAAGTTGACGCTCAAAGCAATGGTCAACTACCGCGATTATCACAGTGACACCCAAAGCAATGGCTGGAAGATGTCTATTGAGGAAGTCGAACAAGGGATTTGTGTAACTGCCTATCCGGGTGCTGTACCAATGTATTTACTGAGTGATGGTGGTGGTAGATCTGTCGCCGACAATTGGTATTATGGCTTTGAATTGGCTGTTGAGCGCTATCGGGGATTGAGAGATAAAGAAGACCATCTCCACGCTGCGACTTTTGAAGTTACACTAAATCCTGGGGAAGCGATCGCATTTATAGCCAGTACAGAAAAGCAAGCAAATCTCAATGCCGAGGCTGCACTTAAGTTACGTCGCGCTCAAGAGCAGAAGCTAACTGGAATTTGGAAAACTAATCAACCCCTCAAGACCAAGGAATCGCCTATCTGGATCAAGCAACTAATACTAGCTGCTGACCAGTTTATTGTTGACCGTCCAATGCCAGAAGACCCCTACGGTAAAACTATCATCGCTGGTTATCACTGGTTTAGCGACTGGGGACGCGACACGATGATTAGTCTACCTGGTTTGACAATTTCCACTGGTCGTCCAGAGGTAGCACGCTCAATTCTTCGCACCTTTGCCAGATACGTAGACCAGGGAATGTTGCCAAATCGCTTTCCTGATGCGGGCGATCAACCAGAATATAATACAGTCGATGCCACTCTCTGGTACTTTGAAGCAGTCCGCGCCTACTACAGTGCTACAGATGATGATACTTTGCTTGGTGAACTCTTTCCCATACTTGCAGACATCATTGATTGGCACTGTCGCGGTACACGCTACAACATCCATCTCGATGCAGCCGATGGCTTACTTTATGCAGGCGTTGCAGGTGTACAACTGACCTGGATGGATGCCAAAGTTGATGATTGGGTAGTTACGCCCCGAATTGGCAAACCGATTGAAGTTAATGCCCTCTGGTATAATGCTTTACGGACAATGGCAAAGTTTGCCCGTCACCTTGGTAAACCACACCAAGAATATGAGGCAATGGCAGACCGGGCGAAGTATAGATTTTCTCGCTTCTGGAATGAAGAGGCAGGTTATTGCTATGACGTTCTAGACAGTCCTGATGGTGATGATGCAGCATTGCGACCTAACCAAATATTTGCTGTTTCGCTACCAGAAAGCCCGTTAACACTTGCCCAGCAGAAGAGTGTAGTGGAAGTTTGCGGGCGATCGCTGCTGACTTCTCATGGATTGCGATCGCTAGCGCCCGACCATCCTCAACATCAGGGTAAATACGGTGGTAATCAGTATCAACGTGATGGCGCTTATCATCAGGGGACAGTTTGGGGTTGGTTATTGGGACCGTTCGTTCTAGCACACCTGCGCGTCTACAAAAATCCTGAGCAGGCTCGTCAATTTTTGGAACCAATAGCTAATCATCTCACTGCACATGGTCTTGGTAGTCTCAGCGAAATTTTTGATGGTGATGCCCCGATGACTCCACGGGGATGTATTGCCCAAGCGTGGACAGTGGCAGAGGTTTTACGCGCTTGGTTTGCAACAGAGAGTTGATGCAGGGAATCTCTGGCTCTGCAAAGTCGATTTTGTCAAGAATTTTTAAGAAATTAACATCCTTCAGAAAAGGAAAGACGTAATGCTGAAGTAATCCTCAGAAGTTTATAGACACGCCCTAGTGTTAGGAGGAAATTATGCCGTCAGGAATGATGAGCAAAGGCGAATGGACAACTGATAGGACAAAATCAGATCCTAGCGGTAAGTTCAATGAAACGCCGACAACGTTTCGCGATCGCATAACCGCCGATGGTTCTAGTGGGTTTAAGGTAGAAGCAGGACGCTATCACCTCTACGTTTCCTTGGCTTGTCCGTGGGCACATCGCACTTTAATTATGCGAGAACTCAAAGGTTTGAATGATGCCATCTCAGTCTCTATCGTTGATCCAATTATGAGCGACAAGGGATGGATGTTTTCTGAAGCACCGGGAGCTATTCCTGACTGGGTGAATCACACTCAATATTTGCAAGAGATTTATCTGAAAGCCGATCCCAAATACACAGGACGAGTTACTGTTCCGGTGTTGTGGGATAAGCAAACTCAAACAATCATCAATAACGAATCTCGCGAAATCATGCGGATGTTTGATGTAGAGTTTGGGGAATTGGCAACACAAAAAATAGACTTATACCCACGCGACCTACAGCATAAGATTGATGAAACGATCGATGCAATCTATCTGCCAATCAATGTTGGTGTATATCGTGCTGGTTTTGCGACTTCGCAAGCAGCCTATGAAGATGCGGTGACAGAACTTTTCGAGAGTTTAGATCGATGGGAAGCCATTCTGAGCCAGCAACGGTATTTATGTGGCAATCAACTCACCGAAGCCGATATTTGTATGTTTGTAACTCTGTATCGGTTCGATTCAGTATATTACGGTCATTTTAAGTGCAATTTGCGGCGAATTATTGACTATCCAAATCTCTGGAATTATCTACTAGACCTATATCAGCGTCAGCCATTCAAAGCGACTTGCAATCTAGACTGTACCAAGCGCGGCTATTACATGAGCATGACTGATATTAATCCAAATCGAATTGTGCCGAAGGGGCCGCTCGTTGATTTTGACCAACAGCACGATCGCGATCGCTTCACTAAAGCGTCTCGTAGAGAAGTTATCGCTCTTTATTCATAGAAAAGAAATTGCACAATCTAATTGGAGTAACACCATGAGCCTTATATCAGGTATCCACCATGTTGCAGTGGTGACAGCAAATATAGACCGCTTTATCGACTTCTATACTGATGTATTCGAGATGCCAGTAATCTTTCAAGAGACGACTCCAGCCTTTCGTCACGCACTTCTGCTAGCTGGATCGCAGAGTGTGCTTCACGCAGCAGAGATGCCTAATAATATTCATAGTTCTGGATTGCCGGATATGTTTGGACGAGGACACATCGACCACTTAGCTTTGAATGCTCCAACCGAATCAGCATTCCAGATTATCCGCCGCAAACTCATAGATCGAGGTGTGAGTGATGGCGCGATCACCGATCTTGGCCCAGTACTTAACTTATCATTTTCCGATCCTGATGGTATGCATATCGAAGTTTGCCTCATCGTCGATACTTCACTCCAGGGTTTTCACCAACCGCGGCCATATCTAGAGAGTATCAACCAATAGGTTGAAGTTAGCGTTAGTCTCCTTCGGTCGATCTCGTCTGCTTATTTTCAACTTGCGATCGCATTCAAAGAAAATAATCATGATTTATCATATTTTGATCGCTGTCAATTGTTTTGCCCAATATAAAGAGTGTCTCTATGACTGAAATCGAAATTTACAGTGCAGCTTTGTGTCCCTTCGCACACCGATTGCGCTTAACTCTGACCGAAAAAGGCGTTTCTTTTGAAATCGTCGAAATCGACTTGCAAAACAAACCCGCCAACTTTCTAGAAATCTCTCCCTATGGCAAGGTGCCTGTCCTCAAGCATGGTGATGTTCGGGTGTGGGAATCTAGCATTATTAATGAGTATCTGGATGAAATATTTCCCGAACCTCCTCTGTTACCTAAAGAGCCAATTCAGCGTGCCCATGCGCGGATTTGGATTAACTTTGCTGATACCCAATTGTTCGCTGCTTCTGGCAAATTGTTACACAGCCAAGATCCTCAACAGCAGGCAGGGTTGTTAAAAGAGCTAGCCGAACACTTGCTATTTATCGAACGTGAGGCATTGCACAAATTGTCAGATAGCGCTCCCTACTGGCTTGGGTCGGAGATTAGTCTAGTCGATCTGACTTATTATCCTTGGTTCGAGCAGCTAAATGTATTGGAGTATTTTCTAGGCTTCCAATTACCACCGGGACTAGATCGGCTCAAAAAATGGTGGGCAGCCGTAGCAAATCGTGAATCCGTGCGCTCGATCGCCAATCCTCCTAAGTTTTATATCGAACATTACGCTCGATTTGCTCAATGAGAGTAATTAGACACTAACCGTTCTCTTAAATATCATATACAGTAATCCGCATTCTTTGAATCCAAAGTTTACCAAGGATCAAGAACCAAAATAGAGAAAGATAAAGACGCGATCTCTCTAACAATAACAACATCCAGATATCATTCTCTCTCGCACTCATTAAAAAGGCTTATTGTTACCAAAATTTGCTTTGTTACCATTTTGAGGATTAAAAATATTAAGGTAATTCTCAGCAAAAATTAATTTAATTAGTAGTAAATGCATTTAGACTATTATTAGGCAAGAATTCGTGGATTTGAAGAGGGCGATAAAATAAAAATATTTAGCAATCTTTTTGGAATAGCTACACTTTTAACTGTATGTATGCAACAGAGGTAACTTCAAATCAGCTATAACTAAAGATGTAGCAGTTAAGAGTAACTTTATATTTAGCAGTCTGATTTTATTTTTCAAACTTTATTAAGCACCTAAAATGCAACCGAAACAGTGAAGCAAATCATAAAATTTGGGATAAATATAGACCCATTTTCCTTACAATCACGCCTCACAGTTGGTATTGCATCATTTTCAGCTTTGGTATTAGGTAGCCTCGCTACATGGACTAGTTGGAAAATGCAGCAAATCTTAGTTGATAGTCATAAGTATAATATAGAACAAATCGCCAAGCGTTTGCCGCAAGATGTGCAAATTTATAGTGAAATGATGCAACCGAAAACTGGGTTGCAAAAGGCTATTAATAACTTGGCAAATACCAACATCTTATTATGGTTGAAAAGTCCTGATAATAAAATTTTAGTAAAATCTGCCACTTTAGATTTGGTATCCGATACTAAAGTAGCTGAGTTAATGTCCTTGACTAAGATGCCGATTAAACCACAAGTTTACAAATTAAACGAAAGCTATTTTGTTTTATGTGGTAGTTCTGTACAAGTTCAAGATAAGTTACTTGGTGAGTTATTTGTAGTCAAAGATATTACCCGCGAACAGAAAATGTTTCTGGGAATGGTGCAGAGTTTAACTATTATTAGTGTTTTGGCAATTTTTATTTTAACTGCTGCGATCGCATTTTACATCCAGCGTTCTCTGCAACCTCTACGTCAGCTAAATCAAATGGCTTCTGTCATTTCGGCTGAAGATTTAGGTCAATCGCAGCTATCGGTTGAAAATGCACCCAGCGAAGTTAAAGAATTAGCTCAAACTTTAACTATGCTCTTATCGCGCCTCTCTCAATCTTGGAAGCAAGAACGAGAATTTGTGAGTAATGTTTCTCATGAATTACGCACACCTTTAACTATTGTACATGGTTACTTGCAAAGCGTCTTACGAAGGCAAAATAATTTAACACAAACCCAACAAGAAGCTTTGGAAACTGCGGCATCGGAAGCTGAACGCACTATTCGTCTGCTACAAGATTTACTTGATTTAGCACGAGCTGATAATGGTTACTTATATTTTCAAATGAAATCTTATGTGCTAAATGACTTGGTTGAAGAAGTGGTGATGATGGCAAAAAAATATAGCGATCGCATAATTAAAATCGAGTCAAAAGTTGATCAAATTGAGGTGAAAGTAGACTACAGTCGCCTCAAACAAGTATTATTGAATTTGATTGATAATGCCATTAAGTATTCTGAAGCTGATACACCTATAGCTTTTAAATTAAATCAACTTGAAGATCGGGCAATTATTGAAGTTTGCGATCGAGGCTATGGAATTCCTTTGCAACAGCAAGCACGGATATTTGAAAGATTTTACCGCGTAGATGAATCCCGCTCTCATACTACTGGGGGTTGTGGTTTGGGTTTATCTATTGTCAAGACACTTGTAGAAGGTATGGGGGGTAGTGTCAGTGTGCAATCAAAGTTAGGGGAAGGGAGTACATTTACAATCAGTTTACCGACATATAGCAGTGCTATCTGAATTTTTAAAACATCCTCTCAAGAATCAGGACTTTTATAGAGAAGGAACCACCACAACTCTAGTCCAATCAAGGTTAAACCAGCGATCGCAACACCAACTTTCAAACCCAAAGGTTGCTCTATGTGGTTAAATTGACTGTTTTGCTCTGACGAGTGGGCTGGCATTTCTGCTAATGTTGCACTTGGTGTTCCGGTGAGAAGCACTAAAGCTATAAGGCTTCCCCAAAGCATTTTTTTACTGAACATTTTCTAAATTAACCTGCAATTATGAGTTAGCTTTTGGTTGAAAGTTACGCAATCTGAGGGCATTGCTAACAACAGATAGCGAAGAAAGAGCCATCGCAGCCCCAGCGATAATTGGATTGAGTAACCAACCAAATATTGGGAACAAAATTCCAGCCGCAATGGGAATACCAATGACGTTGTAAATAAAGGCAAAGAAGAGATTTTGCTTGATATTGTTGATGGTGGCATGGCTAAGTTGAATTGCTGTGACAATTCCTTGCAAATCTCCAGAAATGAGGGTGATATCGCTAGCTGCGATCGCAACATCTGTTCCCGTACCAATAGCAATTCCCACATCAGCCTGTGCTAGGGCTGGCGCATCATTTATACCATCGCCCACCATCGCCACAATTTTAGATTTTGAATTGGGGGATTTCTCTATCTCCCCTTGTAGAGATTGGATAATCGCCGCCTTTTGATCTGGACGCACTTCGGCAAATATTCGCTCAATGCCAACTTCCCCTGCGATCGCATCAGCCGTTTTACGATTGTCTCCGGTGAGCATTACTACTTCTAAACCTAACTTCTGTAAGGCTTTCACCACTGCTGCTGATGAAGGTTTCAGGGCATCGGCAATACCCATTATTCCTTGTAGTTCGCCATCTACAGCAATCAAAATGACTGTTTTACCAGCAGCTTCCCAGGCATCTTTATACTGCTGGAGACTCATAGTGTTAATTCCAAGTTCTGTTAACCAGCGTTGTGTACCAATTTGCACAAGCTGATTTGAAACAACTCCTTGGACACCACTACCTGCATTAGCCTGAAAATTCTTTACCTCTGTTAAACTCACCTCTTGAGACTGGGCGTATTTCACCACCGCTTCAGCTAAAGGATGCTCAGAATTCCGTTCCACTGTTGCTGCTAACTGTAAAAGCTTGATTTCATTACCATTAGCTGTACCGTTAACAGTCACAAAGTCTGTAACCGTGGGTTTACCCTGAGTCAAAGTGCCAGTTTTATCTAGAACGATGGTTTGAATTTTGTGTGCTAGTTCTAAGCTGTCCGCACCCTTAATCAAGATGCCATTTTCTGCACCTTTGCCCGTCCCCACCATTACAGAAGTGGGAGTGGCTAAACCCAAAGCACAAGGACAAGCGATAATCAGTACACCCACCGTTGTCATTGTTGCCAGGGTAAGGTTGCCCGTGAAATTAAACCAAATGACGAAAGTGGCGATCGCAACGGCAATCACAGCTGGTACAAACCATCCTGTAACTTGATCTGCCAAGCGTTGAATTGGTGCTTTAGAACCTTGGGCTTGTTGCACCAGTTTGACGATTTGAGCCAAAAACGTATCATTTCCGACTCGTGTCACCCGAAACTGAAACGCACCTGCACCGTTAATCGTCGCCCCAATCACCTCATCTCCTGGCTGCTTTTTGACTGGCAAACTTTCACCAGTCACCATCGCTTCATCTACTGTCGAAGCACCTGCAATCACCTCGCCATCGACTGGAATCTTTTCACCAGGACGTACCAAAATCACATCGTTGATTCTAACTTCGGCGATGGGAACATCAATTTCCACACCATCACGGATAACTCTGGCATCTCTGGCTTGCAATCCGATCAGTTTACGGATGGCTTCAGAAGTTTGTCCCCTAGCGCGATTTTCCAATAACCGCCCCAGCAAAATTAAGGTAATAACAATGGCTGCAACTTCATAATAAACATGAGGTATCAAGCCCTGAACAATAAAAAATTTCGGGAAAACAGTCACAAACAAAGAATATATATACGCTGCACTTGTACCCAAAGCAATCAGCGTGTCCATTGTCGCCGTATGGCGCTTGAGGCTTTTCCAGCCATTGCGGTAAAAAGATCCACCACACCAGAAAATGACAGGTGTTGTCAGGACTAACTGTACCCAAGGATTTTGCAAGAAACTGGGAATTAAGGGGAAGTTTAGCCCAGTCATCATGGGCAACGACCCCAAAAAGAGGAAAATGCTGATTACACCTCCCACAATTACCTTGAGGAAAAGTTCGCGTTGTAATGCTTGCCTACTCGCAATCTCTGCATCATCTTCTTCAGAGAGCAATTCTTCTTGGAGTGAGTCAGAAGAGTATCCCGCAGCTGCGATCGCAGTTTGAATTTTCTCTAAACTTGCTAGAGAGCGATCGTACCTGATGGCGGCTTGTTCTGCTCCAAAGTTAACGTTGCAGTCAATCACTCCAGGAACAGAGCGAATTGCCTTTTCGATGTTGTTGGCGCAACCAGCGCAACTCATGCCTCGAAGTTTGAGTGTGAGAGTATCCATATTGGGGATTGGGGATTGGGGACTAGTGACTGGGGATTAGGGACTGGGGATTAGGGCTTGAGAATTAGGGAACAGTTTTCCCAGTACCCAATACCTAGTACCCATTCCCCAGTCCCCGTTTAAGCAACTGGATAGCCAGCAGCAGCCAACGCTTCCTTAATTTCTGTTTCTGATGCTTGAGTTTCTACACTGACAAGCTTGGTTGTTGGATCAGCCTGAACGCTAGCATTAGCATCGACTGCCTGAAGTGTTTTGGTGATGGTGCTTGCACAAACAGAACAAGACATATTGGGAACTGTGAGTTGGAGAGTCATAGATTTACGGGATAAAAATGAACAACCTAGCCAAACCAAGTTGGATGACTGAGGGATAATCGTCAACAATCAGAAATTTCTGGTTGAGAGTCCCCTTGAATTCATACTAGACTCTCTAGTCGGCTGGAGAGTCTAGAGAATTTTAAAAGTTTTTTGCTAAAGTTCAAATTCATTTACAGATGTAGTATATAAAATGCAAAGAATACAAAATACTACAAAACACTTGTTTTTCAATGCAAGTGTGTGTTATCAAAGCTATATAACCTGTTGTTTTCCCCACAATTCTGGGAAAATAACCCTCCGCACCACTTGAGACGCGGCTGCTGAACCCAAGTCTCCTACTCTCTTCACAACCAAGAGTCTTTTTTAAGGCTCAATTTGGAGTTTTCATGCAGCCAAAAAATTTAAAACGTCTCCTGCGTGCTTTAGAGCGGCAGGGTTTGGATGTAACTTACAACAATCGCACTTATTCTGTCCGTTTAGTTAATTCTCCTGATGCCCCTGTAGCAGAAGTACTACTGCCAGAAGGCTTCCCCGTAGAAGCTAAGGCACTGAAGCAGCTAGCGAATTTGGCAAGTGTCCGCCACCCATCTGGTGGATGCGTTTGTCGTGCCTGTGCTACCCCTGACTTTCACCCAGGTGATGCGGGTGTTGCCATTGGTTCAATTGTGGAAACTGTGGGTCAGGTTATCCCTGGCGCTGTCGGTTCTGACATCAATTGTGGAATGCGCCTGCACGTTGCTGATTTGACAATCGACGAATTCATGGCAAAGCGCGACCAATTCGTCGAAAAGATGAAGGGGGATTACTTCTTTGGTACGCGTGATGTGACAATGACTGCTGAGGCAATGCGATCGCTATTTCAATACGGAATTCCCGGCTGGCTGGATGCCATGCTAGATCGGCCTACGGGGAGTGTAATCAAATCAGATTTGCAGCAACTTGCCCAAGAGAGCGAACGCATCTTCTTAGGTGGTTCAATGGATGGTGACTGGAAACTTGCACCTGAAGAATTGGTTCCCGATAGTGGAATGGTACGCGATGGCGGACTGGCAACCATTGGCGGCGGCAATCATTTTGTAGAAGTGCAGCGAGTTGATAAAGTCGAAAATCGCCCACTTGCCCACGCTTGGGGAGTGCGCGAGGGACAACTGGCTTTTATGATTCACTCTGGTTCTCGAAACGTGGGTAAGTATATCGGGGGGATGTGGCGAGATAAAGCTAAGGCGACTTGGCAAAAAGGTCTGAAGTACCCTGATTCTCAGATTTTTCCTCTCTCTACCCATTCTCACCCCGAATTAGTCGCCAGTTACCTGCAAGCTGAGGCAACTGCTGCTAACTATGCTTTTATTAATCGCCTGCTATTAGCAGAACTGCTACGTCTGCGTTTGCGAGAAGTATATAAAGATGTGGAAGCACCTCTAATTTATGACTTGCCGCATAATATCACTTTGCCAGAAGGTAAAGGATGGGTAACACGCAAGGGCGCTTGTCCCGCCCATACAGGGCAACCAGTGATTATCCCTGGTTCAATGGGTGCTTATTCCTATCTGATGGTGGGTAAAGGCAATCCAGCCTTTTGTAATTCGGCCTCACACGGGGCGGGAAGAATTCGTTCTCGCTTCGACCTCAATCGCAAAGGTGCATCTCAAAATGAGGCAGAACTGGGATTAACTGGGATAGACTGCATTACCTTGCGTGAAGAACGCCGCATTGAAGAAGCACCAGCCGCCTACAAACCCATTCAGTCTGTAATTGATGTGCAGGTTGAGGCAGAAATGGTGGACGTTGTGGCGCGATTGAGTCCGGTATTGACGTTTAAAGCGTAGCCTCTAAATAAAAAGCCCCTGGTCAACCCAGGGGTATCCATCTTTATTCCCTAATATTAGAATCGCATCTGTGAAACTATTATAAATCCGTACCAATGCAATTAACGCATAAGATTGATGATTATTTTGCAATAAGTTAGATGGATTTACCCAGTGTCATCAATGCTACGGTGTACACACAAGTTAGATCCAGTTTTAGTTTTATCCCAAGCGTATTGGGATAAGCCAGAAAGCCCTCAATACGGTTCGGATAAGCATTTTTCACTTTCCTTGTGGTCTGGGTAAAGGGTAAGGGTTAAAGGGGCAAGGATGTATTCAAAACCTTTTCCCTTTCCCCTTTAACCGAACCGTATTGAGAAAGCCCTCATACTGATACGTTAGAGAGACGCGATAAATCGCCGTCCTGAGAGAGAATGTACTCGTCAATTATTCCTTGACAGACCACTACCGTAGCTGTTTCGGAGAAAGGAATGGAAGTGGGGTAAAAAGTCATGCTACAAAACAAGAAATCAATACTTTATGTATTTTTATTTTTTCGTATGAAACTATCATACGTAGCCTGCCTCCGTAGGGGTACGCTATCGGCATCGCTTCTTTCTCTTCACTCGATCAGAAAATAGGTTTAGCTCAGTGCTAAACCTATAGATTTAGTGCTTAAGTAGACATTTCAGATTAATTTAGACTGACTTTTCTAGCAGTTCATCTTCCTATAGACTGTATCCAAATTTCTTGAAGACTTGTACATAATAAAAGGCTTGGTTAAACCAAGCCTCTATATATACCAAGCATTTACTACACCAAGATTAATTTAGACTGACTCTTACTTTAGTTCATCTTCCTATAGACTGTATCCAAATATTCTGAAATCTGATAGCACACTTCCTGGTTACTTGTAAAAAAGAGGTTTGGCTGTGAACCAAACCTCAATAATTGCTGTGCTTAACAACGTACAAAATTAATTTAGTTCTACTCTGTACTACAGTTCATCATCCTAGAGGATGTGTATAAATATTCAGAAATTTGGTATTTCATAACTTGGTAAAAATCTTAACTAATTTTTTGAAAAAATACAAAAAAAATCTACCTAAAGTTAATCCTGTTTAAAAATTTCTGGATTAGGCTAAAGACTCTAATCATCAAGGTAGATTATG
>NZ_JAAGOG010000031.1:0-54236 GCF_010747425.1 Nostoc sp. UIC 10630 | reverse complement strand
TTTCTCGAATAACTAACTGAGACAGTACCGATTTTCATTTACTTATTTGAACCGCTAAATTATGTAGTGGCGACTCAAAGGTGAATCGCCGTTGTAGTATCTAATTACCGCTTGTTACCTTGCGGCATAACAGTTTGATTCTGTCCTTGCAGAGATGCCCGTACCTCAGTCTCCGAAACCGGGGGTAATGCTGGTGCAGTGACAGCATTACTAGCCCAGCGTTCATACGTTTCATTTGTTACCCAGTGAACTGTTGCCCCAGATTCCGCACCACTACGAATCATCTCTGCCGCTTCGAGCGCATCCTTCTCAAAGTCAGACTGTGGGTTACGGTACGACCATTGGATGAACCAGTACGTTCCTAACGTCCCTTCCACTTTTTGGAACTCCGCGCAGAAAATGTAGTTTTTCAGTACCGAAGCGATCGCCTGATAACAGAACTCCTTTGGATCTCCGGGCATCCCTTCCTCGCACCACGATTGAAATGCGCGATGGGCGAAATGATTGTACAATCCAGCGAAATTGTCTTTACTGCGGCGGTGGATTAGAAAACTAAGCAGCATGGAGGCTGGCCCCTTAAACTGGTCTTTGAGTCCGCCAGCAACTGGAATCACCCATAACTCAGTAAATGGCTCGTTGGTGAAGTTCTCGTTGATGGTCAATGCACGGTCAGGGCGAGAGATTGCAATTGCAAAATCAGCCTTGTTACCTTTGAGATATCCTCCTGCTTGTGCTTCTAGAATCGTCAGTTTTGGGGGACAATCGAGAAGGAATTGTCCATATTCTTTAGCGCAATTTGCTTGTAGTTTTGGTTGGCTGGGTGGAATGAGAAAGACGCTATTGTTGATAATGATTGTTTCCATAATTGCGTTGTTGTTGCTAAAAATTGCGTTGATACTGGATACTGTTCGACTTAGCTATTTATGACAGTGCAGGAATTGCTTTTAACTAATAAGTCAGCAGTTCAGCAATTTTGAATTGATAATGCGTGAATTTTGAACTGTTTTGACTTCAACGATTTCTTCGACGCACCCCATTGCCTCAGTCAAATAATGCAGCACATCGCCCAAATGAGTTGCTGCCTCTGGATCAATCTTTTTCTCTGCAATCAACAAAAGCCAAGTTTCATTTTGTGCAATAGCCTGAATATTTACGTAGCACGAGTTGAATTGCTTCAGTATTTCTATGGGTTCCATTGCTATATTTGTAAAGTAAGTAAAACAGTCTTATTGAGGAAGTGGGCAGCAACGCCCACCCCGTTTCTTACGCTGCAACCAAATGTTTTGCTTGCGGAACGTACCTCTTTAGTCGCTCCCATTCGTCACTCGTCAGCGCATCAAATTCTTTATCGAGTAATTCCTCTTCCGTGAGTGGTTGTTCTTTAGTCGCTTTTGATACCCTTGCCACTTTCATGAAGTCGTCTAGTCCAACTGCTGCATCTACAGCCTGGGCGTATCGAAGAGAATCCACTCCGTTAGACCAGTGCGTAATGTACTGAAATATCACCCCAATCATCGAATCGCCGCCCTTGTACACTCGATAGTTTCTGGGGCAGGCTCCGTCAGCGTAAACCAGCTTGTAGCCATGAATCTCTTGCACCTCTGCGTTGGGGTCGGTTGGAGGTAGGAGTATTTTGTCAAGAAACTCTTCCAACTCCGTCTCTTGAAGAGAAAGTGTGGTAATCATATTCTGTGTGTGATGATTTGGATTGTCTAATTTCGTTTGGGTGGCGATTGCAGGTGTTTGGTATGCAATCGCCTTTCTCACTTGCAGTACCAGGGATTTCTTACACCTCTGCATTTGCATCTGTAGCAGGTAGAAGAATATTCTCGTAGCAGTCATCTACTTGAAGTAAGAGGTTATTTGCTGCACTTTATGCCATGATCGGTATTTCTTAAGCGATTACATTTTGAAGGCGATTGCTTTTGTCTTGGGGCAGCAATCGCCCTTTTTCCTTCAGCAACTTACGCCGCTACTGCCGCTCGGACTCCCAACAACGCAATCACATCTTTGGCACTGCCAGCAACCCGATTTACCCCGTACTGTCTTGGTCGAGTGTACCAACCTTGTTGATTGCACCCGATGAAGCCGACAAAACGCCCGTCTTGGTAGAGTTTGGTGCTAAATCCTAACCAATCTATCTCACCGTGGTACAGACCAAAAGCAGTGCAGGCTTTCTCTAGCTCATCGCTCAATCGTTCGTTCCGTTCCAGGGGTGTCTCTGGTAGAGTCGCTTTTACTTGCGCCACTCGTGTAGCGAACCAGTTGCGGTCGAAGGGTAGCCGTCCGCCACCGATTAATTGAACCCATACTGTGATTCCGCCTTCAATCCAGATGGTACGGACGGATTCGGGTTCAACTTCGATAATCTCACCAATAATCCGACGATCACGAGCAGTCAGGGGGTCTTGGGTTGGGGCTACAGCTTCGGCTTGGGTTTCGATGTAGTTGTCGAGTTCAACTTGGGCTATCGCTTGCTCGTCTTTGAAGGGAGTATTTGCGATTATTGTTTGATTGAATTTGAAGCTTGAAGGTGCTTGTTGTGTGTAAACAGATTGCGTCATAATGAGGATCTCCTGCCTCTACACGGGGTTAGGTTTTCACAAAGGGCGATCGCTCAAGTTGTCCAGACCTCGCGATCGCCTTTTGTTTGCATAGCTTTAGTATATACAAGTGCTATGCAAATGTCAATATATTTTCTAGATTTTGTATATGCAAAATTGAAAAAAGCCTTATAAGTCATGAAAAAACTAGCATAGGCATTGCATAGACAAGTAAATGGGGCTAGTCTTATGTATAGACAGATAAATGCAGGAAGCGTATGGGTCAGCTAAACATCCGAATAGATGATGAGTTAAAAGAAGCTTTCATAAGGAAAGCTAAAGAAGATAATACTTCAGCTACAGAATTACTAATTGAATATATGAAGCAGTATTTAGCTTCTCCCCAAAAGAATGAATCTCAGAAAATAGAGGAGCTAGAAAAAAGATTAGTAAGGGTTGAGCAAGTATTGGGGGAATTAGCAGCCTGAAAAACGAGCTTCAGTTTTTCAGGCTTTGGCGTGAGCGCGTTCGTAAATCTTTAAAAACTAATTCTATATCCCCTGACGATGAGTCGGGGGATTTTGCATAAATAGGGTGTATATACAAAATTAGGCAGTGCATTGACTATTCTATGCACTGCCTATACTATGAATATATGATTTAACCTCATTTTGACAATATGACACACCAGAAACTATCGGTTTATATGCAATTGCATTCAGGGGATATAGAGGCATTGCAAAATGTGTGGATTCATTGGAAAGTATGCAGACACCCATAGTAGTCAGCACAGATAAAGGATTGGAAGCTCAGACTCTCAAGCGTCCGCAGCAATCATAAATTAAAAACCCCACAGGGAAGTTTTGCAGGCTACCAGTGGGGGCAGAACATAACCAACGTTTAAGGCTATGATTTACTTAACAGTATCAAATTTCCCTGCACTATGTACAGAGTTCAGTTGTATTATTAATAGCCGTCTATCTCTGTTGCTCTGTGCTTGTAATAAAAAGAATAATACTAGCTCTGGCGGTGTAAAACCAAGGGTACAAATAATTTTTCATTTACTAAAGGTAGTTTATAGCACCTCTTCTATTTATTTGAATAGGAGAGGAATATGCTGACACTAAACCCTTCCGAAACAACATTAGCGTTCAATTACGGCATTCTCAACACCAGCATCCAGGAAACCTTCACTGCTATAGACAGGTTCGAGTGGCAAGCAATAGAAGAACTGCGGCTGATGCGAGACAAAGGCTATTACGAAGATGGTGGACACAAGAGCTTTGAAGCTTACTGCGAAAGCGAGTTGACCAAACACGGAGGATATCGCCGGGTCAGAGATTTGCTGTCTGCGAAGAAAGTAGTTGATACTCTGCCAGAGGAACTCAGGGAAAAGATTACTAAACCCTCTCAAACTCGCCCCTTACTCCGGCTGATTAAAACTCCTGATAAGTTACAGGAAGTCGTAGCGATCGCAGCCAAAGAAAAGCCCTTCCCCACTGCCGCCGATTTTGCTAAAGCAGTACAGAAGGTCGTTCCAAAAAATACGTCACCCACTAGAACCAGTAGCACAGAACAAGAAAAAATCAAAACGCAATTGTGTAATTCTGTCACTGTTTCTTCCCTTTCACATCCAAGATATGGGGATTCGGGGGTGATTGAGGCAGACGCACCGAATAACTATCAGCAGATTGTTACCTTCAGTGATGGTGAGAAGCTGCTGGTAAACAATGCTGATTTGACTAGTTTAAATGACGCAATTGTGTCATTCTCAGCAGAGCGCACATACCCAAAAGAATACACGGAAGCGATCGCCCAAATCAAAGAGCAACACAAGCAAGAGTTAGAGCGCCTAGAGCAGGAATTGAGAATTGGGCTACAAGCAGAAGCAGGGGCTAAAGCTGAAGCCCAGGTACAAGAGCAAATCCAATCTCTGCAACAACTCTTTAAACAACAAAAAGAAGAAAATATCCATTTACAGCAACGGCTCTTGGAGATGGAATCACTACGGCAGTTAGAGGCTGAGAATCAACAACTCCAGCAGCGCATTCAGGAGCTAGAACACGCCGTACAACAGCATCCGGTTCAACAGTGGGGAAATACCATGACCCAGCAAGCGACTAAAGCGTTGAATAAGCAGGTAAAGCAAGCCTTGGAGAAAACTATTGATTTGCGATCGCTAGCTGCTGAACCACCCAAGGAGAACGCCCAAGAATGTCTGCGGCTGATGGGTATGGCGTTGAAAAACCTAAGCGAAGCGATGAACAACACCCAAGCACTCGAAGCCGCAGCAATAATTCTGGGAAGTGAACCAACACCACAGGCGATTGCATATCGAGCCGAGCAATTAGAAATGTTGCCCCAAGCTGTTAGTGATATCAGACGGGTACTGTCAAAACCTGGGTGTACTTGGCAGGAGTTTTTGAATGTTGCCCAAGAGTATGAGGTTATTAAACAAGACTATTGGGCGGAATTGACCAGTGAAGAAACAAATTTAATTACCGCACTCCAGAGCGTATCCTCTCAACCAGACACTATCGGGCTTGGTTCTATTGTTGCCCACGCCGACCCCTACCGTACTTTGTATGTCGAGAGGGGTGAAGTAGTAGAGGATTTGGGCGAGGAAGTAGTGGTGGCATGGGATCACTGGAAGGAGCAATCAAAAAAGACTGACAGGTATTTCCGAGATGAGTTGCGAATCTGGAAGGGCGAAAACCAGTAAATAAAAACTCGCCTTGAGATAGCTAAAAAAATTTAAACGCGGCATGGGTGCAATGTCGCTCACATTGTCATGGGAAAAATTTAGGAGGGAATATGACTAGTACAGCGTTAAAAGCAATCAACGGTGGCAGCAAGCAGCGAAGCGATGTCCAAGGACAAGCCGCTTCGCGTCTACGTAAACAAGCAGATGCAGATAAATCGATTAGACCACATTGCAAAGTATCGATTGAGGATATCAACTGGGTTCGTCAACAGCCTCCATCTGTGCAGCAGCTTTGGTTAGATAGCGTGGCGGCTGAACAATTCGGGGGTTCTGCTCATAAACTCGATACTAACCTCACCTACAAATCTTTGCAAAAAGCAGGGGCGGCGTTAAGCGCCCAAGGATTATTTCAGTTTGAGGAAGTATTTGGTCGCTTACCTTCCGGCAGACCAGGATTGATTAGCTACCGTGTCCGTAACCTTCATGGTTATTACAATCGGTTTTACTGGGAATCGTCCACGTCTGCGGAAACCATTTCTTGTGATGAGAAAGCCATCCACGCCGGGGAAAAAAACAACCACGCCAGACGGAATGAAAACCACCCCAAAGTGGAACAAATCCATGCTGATTTGGAATCATTCCAAAAGAATGGTCAAAAAAGTGAGGATTTACAAGGGTTTCAAAAACCTAACAACGTTTCTAACTACCTGTTAACTACCTACCAACAACCAACTAAGGTTGTTGGTATGGTAGTTGCTTCTGACGCGCCAACTGAAAATCCGCATGAGGAGAAGACGGCTCATGCGCCCTTGAGGGGCGCGTCGCCTCAACGTATCGAAAGCGCGTCAGAACTTGAAGAATTGCCTGTGGCAATGGACTGTACGACGCTAACGCTTGTGGATGATGCACCAAGTCAATCTGTTTCGTTGTTAGCTGAAAAGCAGGATTGTGGCGTTGAGGCGGCAGTCTCTCATGAAGGTGCTTGTTCCGCCGCGCCTGTTGCACAAAATGAATTTTCTTGCAAGGAAGCGATCGCATATCAAAAAATAGAACCGAGTCGTCCTTCTGCTTCTTTGTTGGCTGAAAACTTGGTTTCTGGTGATGAGGATAAAGTAGATCATGAAGGCACTTATTCCGCCGCGCCCGTCGCTCAAAATGAATTTTCTCTAAATTCTGTGATCGCTAATCAAGCGCCCGTGTCATTAAATCAAAGTGAGATATTTGAATGGTTGGATAGAGCAAACGTTGGAGAATGCCCCCCATTGTGGGTAATTCAATATTTGCTAGACAGCAAGTATTATGCCAGCATGAGGGCAATAATCAGCAAGTTTGAGAAGCAATGGAATATATCTGTAGTTAATTATCAGGTGCAAAAATCTAGTTAGGCGTTGTTTACTACTGAAGACATCGCCGTTAGATCCAAGGCTAGACTATTTTTGGACTTCTGGCGATCAATTTATTGACCCTGGCGTTGATGTTTATGAGCAACGGTATCGAGAGCGGGTAGTTAATAATCTTAAGAAAAAAGGTCTGGCTTTTGGTTTAGAACTCACCCCCATTCCTGACTCAACGCAATGTGTTTCTTGAGAGTCCTGGAAGATTACTCAAGCTACGACTCGCAACATCAGCACTGAGTCCCCACAGAATCAATCCTAAATAATCAGCAAAAGGTCTAGCACCGAAAGTCGTGCCATTCTCTATATAAAGAGAGCTGATACCCGCAGCCGATAAGCCAACAAGCAAAGTTAGAGATAGTAGCGGACGCACCACCCAGAAAGTTGCTTCAGTACGAACCTGATCAGATACACCAGAAAAATTAACCAAAAGCTGTTGGAGTTTACCTGATTGACTGGGTGTAGTCTTTGCTTCCCCAGTCGGTTGGTTTAGGTGATCAGTTGCAACTGTAATATCTTCTACCAATCGCTTATATACTTCAATACTGTAATTTCCTGCTCCTCTCGCTCCAATTTTGTCTAAGTCTGAACTAATTTCTTCTAATACTTTTTTCGCATCGGTATCTTTTCCCTCAGCAATACGTAGTCGAGCTTGTTTAATTTTTCTTACGTATTCGTCTTCGTCCGCAGGAAAATCAGTAGAGGAATTCTGTGCTTGCTCATTAAACTGATCTTCTAGTGCTTGCAGTTTGACTAGGGTTTTGAGGCGATCACGAATTGTTTGCACTTGAACTGGTACAACATCCAATCGCTCGCGGACTACAAGTGTGCGAACTTCAGTTACCATACCTGCTAATAACTGTTTATACTGATCTCCTAATTTTGCCCCTGCAATATCTGCTTGCAAACGGTATACTTCTTCGAGTGCTTTTGCTTGTGGCTCACTGCGCTCCTGCATATACTTGAAAAGTCTGCCCAAAACCACACCAAATAACAGAGCAATCAGTGGAAATAGAGGGCCACTCCGAACGCTTAGGTTAATTGGCAGAGAAAGGCGATCGCTGCGATTTCGCAGGGTCAGGTAAACTGCTCCATTATATTGATCGGGAGGTATTGCAGAACGCCCAAGGATGAGCGGGATGCTGATAATTTGGTTGGCAGGTAGGGTTTTGATATCTTGAGAAAGAGAAATAGCTTGGTTATTAAGTTGATAGCCTGTAAAGTCACCTTCTACAACTACTGCTGTGTTGAGAATATTAACAGGAACCAAAGTAGAATTATCAAAACGAAGTTCGCGTTGATTGATATATGCGCTGGTAGGTAACAGTAGCCGAGCTAAAGCGCAGTCTAGCCACCCTCCACAATTAACTAGCTGAAGGCGGATTTGTTCTGTTCCCTTCAATGGCAGCAATTTTGGGACTGCATCAGGCTTTGTTGTTTGAGGTATTACTGCTGTTACAGGCTTTTGTTCATTCACTTCAGGTGCAGACTCTGTTTGTGCAAGGACTGGTACTTGCACTAGAATAAGAGGTAAAAGCATTGCAGGGAGCCATTGTTTCATCTATCTAAACCTTCTCGTTAATACTAATGCAAGCTGTAAGCTTCCAGAATCGGATTTAATTAATACTGATGTACTATCAATTAGCCATCGCATTGTGTCAGTTGCGTAAGTCCTGATTTATTTTCTACCCACTCTTGATTTCAAAAAAAATTAGATCATTCCGCTTCGATACACTAAAAAAAGATAGAAAACAAGAAAAAAAGATAGAAAACAAGAGAAAAGGGCAAAATCATAAAAGTATAAAGAGCTACTAAAAAATCTTTCCGGCAGCGCACACAATACGAAAACCAATAGTGCTATCGTAGTTGCCGCGCGCGTTGCCAAGGTCGCGATACGCGGAGCGGCAGTAGTAAGGATCAAGGTCCCAGGAACCGCCCCGTAGCACGGCACTTCCTTGTTTTTGAAAAAAATTATCATTATTGTTATTAAACCACGGACTACCATCTCTAGGCGCTCCTCCATAGTTTTCGTGCCAATCGTCAAGACAATATTCCCAGACATTTCCGTGCATATCATACAACCCAAAGACATTAGCTACCTCAAAACTGCCCACAGGTGTAGTCTCTTCTCGATAGATACCTTTTAGTCCTCGTCCATAAGAGCCTGACCGTTTCAGGCTTTCGTCATCTGTACCCCTGTAATTGGCAACATCCGTTGTGATTGTCTCGCCAAAGTGAAATGGGGTAGTTGTTCCAGCGCGACAGGCATATTCCCATTCTGCTTCACTGGGAAGGCGGTACTGTCTTTTGGTATGATCGGATAAGCGATCGCAAAACTCAACCGCATCGTACCAGGAGACTTGCTCTACAGGTCGTTGATCCCCTTTGAAGTTTGATGGGTTAGCTTCTAGCTCTTTATTTACCTGGGGGAATGCTGCTACGGCTTTCCACTGTGCTTGGGTAACTTGATATTTACCCATGCAAAATTGCTGAATAGTTACTGAATGCTGAGGATTTTCTGAATCCCTGCGCTCTAATTCATTTTTTGGTGAACCCATCATGAATGTGCCACCGGGAATGGACACCATTTCTAGAGTGACGTTGTTGCTGAGAGTCTCGGTGAAGTATTGGGCAGTTTTGGTTTCTTGTTGGATGATTTCACCACGACGGTCAACGGTGACAACCTCAAAATAACCATTACCAGGGTTGATTCGCTTTAAACTTTCTGCTACCAGTCTACGGATATCATTATCTAAATCAGTTGATTCTAGCAGTTGTACTAAGGCTTCGATTGCTGTTTGATTGCCAGTGCCGATTTTACCTAAACTTTCTACTGCCTGCATACGAGTATCTTCATCCACTGTTTTTGATTGCAGCAGTTCCACCAAGGCGGCGATCTCTTGTTCGGTAGTTTTGCTCCACTGAGCGCCTGCAATTTGCCCTAAGTTGCCATTGCTCGTTCGGTCTTGAGTAGTGGTTCCCTTCCCCTCATCCAATGGCCAGTAGCCAACCAAGCCCAATTCATTACCCTTGAGTTGACGAAACTGATTCTCTTGAATTTCTTGTTGAGAACAAGCTTTGTTCCAAATACGAACTTCACTAATTTGACCGTGAAAGAACCGCTCTGTTCCATTTCCTGCGGCTGCGATCGCCCAGTTTGCATTAACTTGAAGTACCCCTGTCGCTTCTATAGATTCACTAACTTTTATACCATTGCGGTAGAGTTTCCAGACTGCGCCATCATAGCTACCCGCTAAATGAACCCAGGTTCCAATATCTTCATCTGGGATGGGATAGCCTACCCTATGATCATCACCATTCCAAAAGCCAATCTGATATTCGTGTTCAGCCTCAGCAATTCTGAGAAAAACTTCAGCATCAGGGTTTCTATGAAAACCATGAGCCACAATATTTTGTGTTTTACTAATATTTTCAGGTTTAATCCAGGCTTCGATCGTGATTTGACCGACAAAATTCAGAACGTCTGGATTGCCTAAATTAACATAGTCATCCTGTCCGTCAAAGGTTATGGTTTCTGATGGAAGAAATGTCCTATGGCTAGAAGTAGTTTCAGAAGGAATAGAATAGACTTTGACAGAAGCGCCTGTCATCTTGGAGCCATAATGCCCTTTCCACCACTTTGTATCTTTTCCTCCATGTTCAAAATAAATGAAGCGGAGGTTTTTGCCATAGTCTTTGAAGGTGTGGTCAATTTTTTTAAATGGGTTCTTCCAACCAGGTTCTAAGGGAGCATCAAGTTCACCGGTTTCGTATATTTGCAGTACTTGCTGGTTCGCATTTCGCAATTCTGCTTTCAAATAATACTTACTTTCACAGTCAGACCTAGCACACATCCAGTCAGAAACATTAATTTCGGGTACTTGATCTAGCTCTTTAGTCGTTAACCCAGATTGTAGCAGATCGATCAACTGTGATTTTTTACACCATTCATAGGATGTGACAAAGTTGGTATTTTTTGGCGTTGCCGGGCATTCCTCTCCAGGACCATGCTCAACTAGCCAGTGATCGCCTCCATTATCGAGGATTTGCCAATGGTTAAATTCTTGACTAGCATCACCATTTTTGAGAACTTCTTGATAATTTAGATTTGGAACAACCTTGTCTAATAACTCAAATAACCTACTACCCTGAGATGTTTTCAGCAATTCCTTGCGAATCTTCGCAAATGGCTTAACTAAATTAGCTCGGCTAACATCAGTTTGGGTCTCCTTCACCGTTGCATCAAAAGTGCTAAGGGATTTTCCTAACCAGGTTTCTACATACTTGGAAATTTCTTCTAAAACTGTAATCTGATACACGGTAGGAAGTGTATTTAACACGATTTCCCTGACTTCATCTCTAAAATCGTAGAGTACTCCTTCAGGATTAGTCGATTCTGTAATGGGAACAGGTGCGATCGCCTTTAACAATCCGCCCAAAAACACCTCAGCAACATGAGCTTGCCGTGATTCTGGTAACATCGTCTGTTGCAGCAAGCGCACCACAGGCAAATTGATCACAGGCGCAGCTGCCAAAAAACCTGCCAGCCTCTTAGCTGTGGGTGAAGAAGACATACGAAACTGCCGGACTATCTGCTCGGGAGGCAAATAGTCTAACTCCGTTGGGTTGTCTTCCTCGCTCAAGGATGCTAAATCTGGCTCCTCTGACTCAGAAGATCCAGTTGCTTGAGGTTTTTCAAACGCAACCGCCCGAGACCAGATACTTCCTCTTCCCATGAGCATCCGACTCCAGTTAGAAGCTGACCCTGGATCTAGAGAGAGTACAGGAACCTTAATCATGGTATTAAAATCAACCTCCTCATCCCAAAAGGAGGTCGCTTTTGCCTGCAAATACTGATTAGCCGCTCCCAGAGTTGGGCTGCAAACCTCTATGTCTATGGCATCTTCCAGGCTAGTCCTGGACCATAGCCACGTTGGTAAAACCTGCAAAATTGCCACAGGCCCATGTTTAGCCCAACGATCAAGCACAGGCAGAACAGTACCTTGCCGCCAAATCGATGAAACGCAATCGCTGAGAACCAATATCAAGCGCCGACCAGTGGGATCAAGCAATTCCTTGGGATCTCGACAATGTTGTTCATCAACATTAGTCCAGATTTCCCGTCGAATCTTTACCTGTTCTAGTTGGTTCAGATTTTCTGTCCGATGATTATCTGTATTAGTTTGCTGGCTGTTAACCTTTGATGGTCTACTGACTGTAACCAATCCCCAAATTTGCACATCCCGAAAAGCACCGTACTGCTCCAGAATCTTTTTCAGGTCTTTGACGGTCTTTTGCCAGAGCATTTTCACAGAAGGGCTTTCATCAATGACCAAGGCAACCTCAAGCCAGGGTTCTAATGCAGGGGTAAGGACGGGTAGCCAAATTTGCTCGTCCGCAATACGCCGCACGGTCGCTGCCTCGTCTAACAGCACAGGCGGACCAAAGGGAACTTGTTTCATTAAAGACTTTAAAGCGCGAACCAGGGTGAGGGGTTCTCGAAGTGAAGGAACATCCACCACCCGAATGGGTTGATCATCTTTATCTCGTGGTGCTGCAATCGGATAAACCGAAACTGTTTTTGCCTGTTCTTCTAGCTTTTTAGCTTCTTCTAGCTTTTTAGGCTCTTCTAACTTTTTAGGCTCTTTTAGCTTTTTAGCTTCTTCTGGCTTTTTAGCCTCTTCTAGCTTTTCAGCCTCTTCTAGCTTTTCAACATCAGAGGGTGTTTGGTGACTGACTTCTCCTACAATTTGTTGTCTTTGCAAAGCCAGCCAGAGAATCTCTGCAATCTGGTCAGATGTTATATCTGGCTGAATCTGTTTAAAGGCAATAATCAGAGAGTCTATCATTGATTATCTTGCTCACTGGTTAGGGTTTTTAAGAGCAAATCTTGCAAGCGTTTTTTCCCTTCGCTCAAATCTGCTGATTCGGTAGAATCCGTTGCTTGATAAGCATGGGTCATCAGATAAACCGTATTGAGTAATTGATCATTTGCTAAAGCGCTTGATTTTTCTCGAAGGTTTATGAAATCCTTAACCAGCTTATTTACTGTGGATTCGTGTTTCTCTACATCCCCTAACTTGGCTTTAACCATTGCTTTTAGACCTTCCTCAGTAGGATCTGGCATCCTTACGCGCACACAACGCCTTAAAAAGGCAGGTGGAAAATCGCGTTCTCCGTTACTGGTCATAAGAATCAATGGAAAAGCTTCACACAGCACAGTACCTTTTTTAATTATCGTACTGATTCCTTCACAGGTGCCGACCTGAACCTCCTCTTTTATTTGAGAGGCATTCTCTTGAATGTTATCAACTTGTTCTTCATCCTTTCGAGACATACGAACGAGTTCAGGGATCTTAAATAGTCCCTCTTCAAACAAGTACAATAGGTCATTAGGTAAATTAATGTCGCTCTTATCAACTTCATCAATCAGCAGCACTCGAGGAAACGAAGTTTGTAGAAAAGCTGTACCAAGCGGTCCAAGCTCAATATATCGCCCAATATTTTGGGGACTCTCTTGATCAAGATCACCGATTGCTTCCCGTTGTTCAGCAGGCAGGCTTTGTTGCCTAAACTGTTGATTTTGTAAGTCGGCTTGCCGTTGAGCCGCTCTGAATTGGGTATCTTGTAGCCGCGCAATCGCATCATAGCGATAAAGACCATCTTGCAAGGACGTGCGCGTGGTAATGGGCCAATACAAAACTGGGCCTAGTTGAAGTTGGTAAGCAATGGCATAAGCCAGAGAGGTCTTTCCAGAACCAGCTCCTCCCGTGATAAGCAGGGGACGACGTAGATAGAGGGCAGCGTTGACAGCATCAATAACGAGAGACATCGGATCATCTTTATCAGCAGAGTTCTCATTCATTTTGAAACTCTCACCCCGTTGTCGGTTACTGTTGATTATATTTTTATCTATCTTTTCCTCTATTCGTCGGATGTACTCTTGAAACTTTCCCCAAAGTGCTTCTTCTTCTTGTTTTTGAACGCCTGTGTTTTGTCCAAAGCTACGCCATTGTGGTGGTGGTGGAAGCTTTTTAATGCCGTCATGTGGTTCTGCATCACTTCTAAAGATTCTCCACAGATTAATATCATTCATTGCTAGTTCCTAAGTTTACAAGACCTGAATCATTCAAAGATTTCTTATTTCTTATAAGATTTTGCAATTCATAGATATTAGTATATAAGACATTTAAATGATAGCCTAAATATAAATGCTTTGTTTCTGGTTCGCTGTCAGAATCAACTTCTCCTCGAAGTAGCCGGATAGTGTCAAAGAAATTTTCTAAAGTAGAAATTTCATCAGTTTCTAAAAAATCATCAAATAGATATCCATTATTAAGTTCAGATGGCTCCGATGTTGACCAAATAATTATTTGGATAGGATTAATTATAATTTTCTTAGCAATTTCTTGATTAATGAAAGAAACTTTTGAGTTATTTTCATAATTTTCGTTTTCCTGTGGTTTTATTTTTATTACTATTGGTCTTTTGGAGATAGGAATAGGATATAGCTTATTTTTAATCTCTTCGCAATTTAAATCTGAAATTTTACAGTTGAAAACATCTCCTTTTTGCAATTTACCTGAAGCAGATGTTAAGAACTTTTCAATGGAAGGAGTTTTTTTATACCAATCAAGAGCATTTTTTACCTTTTTGGGAGTAAAAGTAAGATGCTCAGAAAAACAGGTTGTTACCACATAATCTGTAAAATAGTCTTTTTGTAACAGACAATATAAATTCTCATTTAAATAGTCATAAGGGAGAAATAATTCAATTCGCTCAATGCTACTTTGATTTACCGCTGCTTCGATAAAGAGGTTGATACGATCTTTAAGAAGTGTATTTGAATCCTCATTTATATGTTTGCCATATTCATATTCAATAAATTCATATTGGGGACATACTTTGGCACTGACTTTAAGTATGTCCTTTTCAGCTTTTTCAACATATATCTGCAAGTAATATTTCATGTCTTCATTCGCAAGTTCTTTCTGAAATGGTTGTGTAATATCACATTTTTCTGGAAAAAATTCCTCAAGTTCAACTAGTTTCCTAATATTATCCTGTTGATTTAAGTCATGTAACGCGTATGTGTATAAGCAACGCATAAAACAGCAAAGCAAACTATCCAATTGCAATTGTTCTAATAGCTTATCTAAATCCTCATTGAGATTGTTAAAAAATTCAGATTTAATTGATTTAAAATTAATATCTTGAAGTATTTTTTTGATAAGCCGTTTTAACTCATTGCTATCTTTAAATAAAGATAGTAAACCCTTTTTTAATAAGACTTTTGAATTCTCTATATAAACTACATAAAAGCTTTTCACTTTTGAATTATTAGGTCTTTTCTCATAAATTGTTTCAACCAGTTTCTTCATCTCTCCTTTTTTTCTGGCATCTTCAACTAATGCCCTAGCAACATCTTTAGGCGTTGCATTATTAGCAATAAATTGTCCCGGTGACATTTTAAGATCAAAGTCGATCAAATCCTGCAAATCGTTAACATCGAAAGCATTCTCAATCGCATTAATTAAGATGCGAAAATCTATCTCTTTAGATAAATCCAACTTACATACTTCTCCTTGTTCGTCAAACCAATTCGTAATTAAGACAATTAGTGAGGGTTTGCACCTACTTTTAGGCAATTAATTCACAACTGGCATTTTCAATTGCGAATTGATAATTGTTTTGGTCATTACTCTTAAGTAAGCCGCCGAGAAAAAAAACAAAGTACATTAAGTAATGTAAAATTTAATTGAATTGGCTTGTAGTAAGGGCTAAAGCACTTAAGAGAGTACTAAAGTCCCCACTACAAACCTTGAATCATTCACGCCGTTCTACTTACTATGAAATATCCTTCCCCAGCATCTCCCTATAATCTTATATCCATCCCTGTGCTACATCGATCTCCTTTTGTAGATTTGATGGCAAATGACTGAGAATTGCATGAATTGTAATCCCCTCGTTTTGCCAGAAAATAGATTCATATCCTTCTTTTTCGCTAGGTTGACCGGGCTTTGCAACATCTAGTTGAGGGTATGATTCTCCTTTTTCGAGACGTTGTGCCGCATGATGTAGAGCAATTACTTGCCAGAAGTCAGTCAGTACCGGAGAACCAGAAGAGCCACCTTCGGTATCTGTTAGATAACGCAGAAAATCAGAACTTTCACCTTCTTTTATATAAAAATTGTTCCGAAGTGCATAAATAAGTGGGCCTCCGCCAGAATGTTGAACAATATTTAAGCGATCGCTACGCTTCAAATTGGGCTGCTGCTTAATAATCTTTAATGGTTTACGATCTTGAATTTCATCCGCTTGCTTTAGACGAACAATGGCATAGTCAAGGTGGCGATCGCTTGCCAAAAGCTCTGCACCTTTATACTCTTTACGCTCCCCACCTTCCTTGAAATAATCAAAGTCAATAACTATACTTTCTGCCTGTAGCCGCAAGTCTTCCTCTGTTGCCTTTTCTTCATGAGTGTCTCGTGCTTCAATCACATGATGGTTTGTGATTAAAATACCAGGAGCAATGATCCATCCTGTGCCATAATAACCATCTTCCGTACCACGAGCATTAACAATCGGTTTTCCATTCAACCTGGAATAAACAGTTAATCGCGCAACGCTTTTACTCACTTCCAAAGCTTTTTGCAAAAAATCAAACTTTACACGCTCATCACGCCCCTCAAAGAGCAACCGTTCTGGTTCTAGTCCCAAATCGATTGGTGGGAGTTTCTTGCTTGGAGGTTCCCCTCCATAGTATTTTACTAGTTCTTGAATAATTTCGTGAAATATAGAATACAAAGCATATTCAGAATCAACTTGATCCTGAGCATTTTCGGCAATGACAATTAATGGTCGCACACCTGAATCTTTATTACGCCCAAGATTAACGAATTGGTCGATAATCATATCTAAATCCAACCGTGGGTTTCCTTCGCTTCTGTTTAAAGCGACTGGGGGTAATCCAGATAACAAGCTCTTTCGCCCCTCAGAGGTATTTGTTACAGGAAGCTTGAGTAGAGCTTCTAGGAATTTTCTCTTAATATCTCTATCTAATCTATCTGATGACATAAATTAGTTATCCTTTAATCAGAATTATTTCAGTCGAGCCTTTAAACTCAACAACTCTTGCCCTAATGGGGTTTCCTCAGTTGTATACAAAATTGCATTGTCAATCAGAGTCAATAAGCCATGCTCCCTTGAAAAGTTGTTACCATAAAGCTCACGTAGCTGATTGATAATAGAAACAAAGTCAGTTCGAGCATTGGTCTGATCTCGAGCTAAGGAAGGAATACCTGATAAAAGGGCCGTTCGAGTATTAAAGCTGGCTGTATCTGGAACTCTTAAGAGTAAATCGACCATCTGCCCAAAAAGTTTAGTCACATCATCTGACTTTTGTTTTAACTCATCTACATTGGGTAGGTTTGGTGTAGATGACCCAGGTATCAATGAATAATAGCTTTGATAAAAGCTTTTCACATCTGGATTATTAGGTCTCTGCTCATAAATTGCTTCAAGTAGTTTCTTTATCTCTCCTCTTTTTCGGGCATCTTCAACTAATGCCCTAGCAACACTGGAAGGAGTTGCATTCTGAGCAATAAATTGTCCCGGTGACATTTTAAGATCAAAGTCGATCAAGTCATGCAAATCGTTAACATCAAAAGCATTCTCAATCGCCTTAACTAAGATACGAAAATCTATCTCTTTAGATGAAGTCATATCAAATATATCTCCTCTTTATATAAACTCTTCTAAAAGTTCCATGTCTGCTTATTTTAGGAGCAGCAATCCCTGCTGTATTGCAACTATCAATTACTACTAAAAAACGTTCAGAGCCAATTTGCCGCAAGCATCTGTAAATGTTCCTGCTGCTAGGTCTAAACTGGCAAGTTTAGTTGGTTTAATATCATGTTGAAGCAAATAATAGCGCTTAGTCATTTTATCTAATAATCCATATCCAGAATAATAAACAAATACGGTTAAATTTTGATCTATAATGGCTTTTTCCTTTAACCGATTCAAGCTATTCAAGATGTTTTCCCTTGTTGTTTATTGATTATTCAGGACTCGGATATACTCTTTCTCATTAATCCTAAAAGCGTTTACTGCCAAACGATTTGCTTATTCCTCATATCTACTAACTCGGAATATTACATAGTTATAAGATAAGGTCGCAGAATCATCTTCCTTTTTCACGATCGCACCCATATCTGGTTTATAAACCCACTCACTCCAGTTAATTTCATCATCAGCCTGCACAGCAATATAGTTACCTTCAACCAGAGAAGCTCCCAAGGCAGCCTGGTCAAAATCGAGACCGAGGTAAAACTTTTGTACAGCTACATTTTCGTAGCGTTGCGCCATTAATTTGACAACACCTAGAGTAATTTCCGTAAAAGGTGCGATTGCTGGCTGTGCAGTTGTTAAAAGTTTGAGTCCACTTTTAAATGGAGAAGATTCTAAAGCACTTAATATTGCTTGATCCTCTTCATTTTTGACGTTTACCGTCGAGCATTCAAAGGCAACCCCTTGTGAGCCTACATTCAAACCTATAAAGATAGGATAGCCAACAATACCTGCTGACTGTCCTTCGTTAACTCGGTAGGTTTGGCTGAAACTAACTGACTCCTGGGTTTCAGCAATTTGGTTACGTGCTGCAAAAGTAACCAATACATTGTGTGTCCCACCACCTGGATACTTTTCAATGTGCAACCGATCTAACCGAATATTAATACGAGCATTTCTGAGAGTGCGATCCGGTTTAACAGCACCTGTATATTGAATAATCTGTGGTTGATTAAAATCAGATTTCTGTGGTGCAATATAGCCAAATTTATGAGATGCATACTTCCACGGCGGATTAAACCAATCTTCAATAAGCCCTCCGCGCTTACCTTCTAGCGTAATATCCGCTTCAGCACCACCAAAAACTTCGGGATCTTTCATTTGCTTTAGCTTGACAGCTATTTCGGGATCTTTGTATTCACCAATAACTTTGATGTCTCTAAATAGGCTGAACATTTCTTCATTTGGCATATTAACCTCTTAACTCTTATACAAAAGGATACTGTTATGGACTCTATTGCTAAATATTTATACTTTGAGGAATCTTTGATGGTAACAAATATCTGTAAGACATTGACTCACTGACTATCTGTACAAAGCCACAACTCAACATAAGTCAGAAAATATTACCACTTTAGCTAGATAATGGATAGCTTTTTTATACTCATAAGTGGCATTTTTCGATGATACGAGCGCTAGCCCTAAAACTATGTTATTCATTCCCTCTTCCTTGCTAAAGCTTTTAAGTTTGGGTTCTCCTTAACTGTTTTATCTGGTGATTTTGAGCTATTTATGCAGATTTTAGAAAAATTATCGGCTTGTTTATTGACACAAATTATGTGTTATGTAAGGCTTTTTTGCATGAATCGAAAAATTTCACACCAATACTTGATTGGAGCGTTAATTAGTCTGCTATTTGGTAGCTCTCCAGCTTACCTAACTGCATCATGCCGTTAAGCTTCAATTCCACAACGAACTGAATATAATTCCTTTGCCTGACTCATCTTCAGTTCTCATAAAACACAAGATGTATAGAAGTGTTTCTTTTGCCCTTTACAACACTGGTATTTGCTTATTACTAAAGAGAAGGACTTGATGAATCGTACTATTTACAATCTTTATAAAGCTACAAATCCACAAATATCGATTCCAGAGCATAGTACCACCTTTTTAGCTATATATTTGATGTTTTTTTACTCTATAGAAATAAAAACAATTTTCTATAGTGCATTTATGACATAAATATTCAAGCTGTCAGTAATTTATATAGCTAATTACACTTTGTTATTATGTTTTATGACGGTGATTTTACTCAATATTCATAAACGTGCTATGCTTATTGACCCTGTTTTGTTACTCCGAAAACAATAATCTCAGCTAGATTTTGAAACTTTTATTTAATAAATTTTTAAGCTTTTATTTTCACTTCAGTAACTAAAACTTCTGAGTTCAAAGTGAAGCTAAAACCCAAAAAGGCTTTCACCTGCTGGTCAAAACTCCCGATAAGTTAGAACAAGCTGTTGCGATCGCAGCCAAAGAAAAACCCTTCCCCACTGCCGCAGACTTCGCCAAAGCAGTTCAGAAGGTCGTTCCAAAAAATACGTCACCCACTAGAACCAGTAGCACAAAACAAGAAAAAGTCAAAACGCAATTGTGTAATTCTGTGACTGTTTCTTCCCTTTCACATCCTCGTTACGGGGATTCGGGAGTGATTAAGGCAGACGCACCCAATAACTATCAGCAGATTGTCACCTTCAGCGATGGTGAAAGATTGTTGATCAACAATGCTGATTTGGCTGGTTTAAATGACGCAATTGTGTCCGAATCGAGTGAGCGGACTTACCCAAAAGAATATTCTGAGGCCATCGCCCAAATCAAAGAGCAACACCAGCAGGAGTTAGAGCGTCTAGAGCAGGAATTGAGAATTGGGCTACAAGCAGAAGTATCGGCCAGAGCAGAAGAACAAGTAATTGAGCAAATTCAATCTCTGCAAAACCTGTACAAGCAACAAAGGGAGCAAAACATCCAGTTGCAGGAACGGCTGGATGAGATGGAAGGGTTGAGAAAGCTGGAGATTGAGAATCAACAACTCCAGCAACGTATTCAGGAATTAGAACGTGCTGTAGAACAACGTCCTTCTCAAGAATGGGGAAATATCATGACCCAGCAAGCAACCAAAGCGTTGAACAAACAGGTGAAACAAGCCCTAGAGAAAACGATTGATCTGCGATCGCTAGCTGCCGAACCCCCAAAAGAGAACGCCCAAGAATGTCTACGGCTGATGGGTATGGCTTTAAAAAATCTTGCCAGTGCTATGAATAATACCCAGGCTCTCGAAGCTGCGGCAATCATTCTGGGGAGTGAACCTACACCAACTGCGATCGCTTACCGAGCCGAACAACTGGAAATGCTACCCCAGGCGATTAGTGATATTCGGCAGGTGTTGTCAAAGCCTGGGTGTACGTGGCAGGAATTTTGGAATGTTGCCCAAGAGTATGAGGTTATTAAACAGGACTATTGGGCGGAATTAACAACTCAAGAGACTGATTTAATTACCGCACTCCAAAACGCATCCTCTCAACCGGACACCATTCAAGTTGGTTCTATAGTTGCCCACGCCGATCCCTACCGTACTTTATATGTTGAAAGGGGCGAAGTAGTAGAGGATTTAGGCGAAGAGTTGGTGGTTGCCTGGGATTGTTGGAAGGAGCAATCGAAAAAAGCTGACAGGTATTTCCGAGACGAGTTGCGATTCTGGCAACCTCAATAGGGTTTCAGTGTATCGGTGACTTTTTAGACAACCAAATAGAAGTACCAAGCCCTGCAATCGTTGTAGGGAAAATTCCGTGCGCCAACATAAACAGGAGATTGAAACATGACTGCAACTATTACAAAGCCCAAGCTCAAAAAGGCTGCTAGTAAACCACAATCCCCATATAAAAGGCTTCATGTCATTATTCCCATTGAAGATTTGCTCTGGGCATCGCAACAAAAGCCTTCAGTTAATCAGCTATGGCAGGAGTGCTGGACGGCTGACCCTTATGGTTCTCGTTGGATGCCTCTTTCTACTGCGATGGGTTACAGTACTTTTATCTCTGCGAAGAAAATTCTCTCCGACAGTGGGCTATTCATCTTCAAACCCGACAAGTCGATTCAGGATGGCAGGGAAACGGCTAGCTGGATGGTGAAGAATTTGCATGGCAGTCGGATGAAGGAGTTCTGGGAGAAAGCTAATTCTGAAAAACGAGAATTAGATACTGAAAAACGAGAACCAAATGCTGGGAATTCAGAGAAAGATGCTGGCTCTGAAGAAATGCGTGCTTTGTACGAAGCATCTATTTTAGGTCAAAGTGATTCAGAGCAAGGGTTCGAGGAAACCTCACGAACTGCTCAGGAACAGCTAACGAACTCTTCAAAAGAGTTCGTTAGCTGTATCTCTGACACGCTAAATGAGATTTTGCCCTGTGAGGAGACGGCTCACGCGCCCTTGGGGGGCGCTTCGCCTCAGTCTGTTCAAGGCGTGGAAGAGTTGGAGGAAGAATTGCCTGTGGCAATAGACTGTACATCGCTGGCGCTTGTGGATGCTGCACAAAGTAATCCTGCTTCGTTGTTGGCTGAAAACCAGGATTGTGACGTTGAGGTGAGAGACAATCATAAAGGTACTTGTTCCGCCGCGCCTATCGCACAAAATGAATTTTCTTCAAGTTTGGCGATCACTAATCAAACACCGGGGCAAGTAGAACAGGGAAATTCAGCTTTGTTGTCAGGAGAAAACCAAGTCTTTAGTGTTGAAGTGAAAGTGGATCATGAGGGTGAAAGTTCCGCCGTGTCCGTGCCAAATCCCGAAAAATGGTCGAGTGAAGCAATTGTTGCGAGGTCAAATCTGCGACCGGAGCGGATGCAGAAACTCAAGGTTGTGGGGAATTCGGGGCAAAATCCGGAGTTTAATTTTTTGCAAGAGTGTTGGAGTGACGATCCGGCTTTGCAGATTGTGATCAAAAAGCTTTTGGCGAAGTTTCCGCAGTGGGGGATTGTGATCGTGGATGGGGTGTTGATGAAGTGGAATGGTTAGCGATTCCCATTTCAATTACTGGCAGATTCTAACCTGCAATGTTTATGGAGATAGTTTATAGTTTTTTTCAGTGCTGTTCCGATCTACAACATTATTATAAACTTAAGACAATGCGAACTTTTTTCTCAAGCATAGTTTCTTTTATAAGCTGATATAGAGTATCATCGTGAACTAGCAAACCTCGCTTAGTTTGCATGTTTACAATTAAATATCTTGGTTCTTTTTCTGAAGATGAAGCATAGAATTTTAACAGTGCCCAATCAGATTCTGGGCTATCCCATAGATATGAAAATTCTTCTAAGTTTGTGTTTATAATCAATACCTCTTTTTTCAATACTGAATCTTATGACTTTTTTGCCTACAGGAACTATCTGAGAACTGCGTTGTGGTGAACCTAGTGACTGAAGAAAGGCTAACCTGCCCTGGTCTGCTTTGCTAGCTGTATCTGTGAATAGGGGACAGGTGAGTGATGTAGGAGCGATCGCTTGTATAGCCCTCTCCTAAGAAAACAGAATGGTTTCTTTCATCCATAGTGGGCGATCGCTCATGAACAGCTTCTGTCACTCTCCGAAATAAGCAAGTAGTAAAGAAGCTAAATTATGCAGAAGTATAACAGGGTTTAAATTGATTCATTGCGGCAATTAAATGATTGAATCCCAGTAACAAATGTGAGTTAGGGAAAATACTTAACCAGGGATAAATTAACCAAAATAGTAAAAGTGGTTGGATAATGAGACGAAGATTATTTAAAGTATTCTTCCATCCAGATTCATGATTCCATTGTGGATGATTAGAAAAATCAACATCAATATTTTCTTGTGCTTCAGTCTCAAGTTGACGCGATTGATTCAAGCCTAAGAAAACTGGAGATTTTAAACTAATCATCGTATAAACACTAAAAATAATCTCCCACCATCTCTCAATATGTTGGAAATTAGTAAAACGGTAATCTGTCCAGCCTAGTTCCTGTTTACACTGTCGAAACCCATATTCTACCCAGGTTCTTAATCCATATAAGTTGCCTAAAATCTTCTTCAAATTCCCTTGAATATTCGTCATCACAAAAGAGGTAGAGTTTTCTGGCATGGTTTCTGGGTCAGTAGTTATTTCCCAGTAAGTTATGGCTCTTTTTTTACCATAAATTATTTCCCTAATGTATCTAGTCTCTGATTTTTCATTGCTAAATGTTCTCTCAAATTTACACCACTTATTCGCCCTAACACTTTGCTCTGAAGGCAACCAGACTCCATGATTACTTCTAATTGATACCACATAACCTAAGTTATATTCTGCTATTTTTCTAATAAATTGGCTACTTTCACCATATAAACTATCAGCCAATACCAATTCAATATTGAAGCCTGATTCCATTAACTCTGTAATTATCTCTGATGCCAACTCTATTTTCGTTTTATATTTATCTGACTCCTTTAATGTTCCTTTTGGTTTAAATACTTTGAAGGTTAATGGAAAAGTTATGTTAGCGTAAACTCCATAGGCATTGACTGAAACTATTCCATTATCTATTTTCTCTACGCTGCCTAAATATTGTCTAGCCACATAATCTGTCTTCTTACCTTTTTTTCTATCTCCTGTTTCATCTATTACTAATGTAATTGCACGACCATCTAATTGTTTTTTCAGTTTATTTAATCTTAAGAGTTTTAATTTATCTACTGACCAATCTGAATTTGCTAAGAAATGATGTAATGATTGTGCCGAATTTATACTCACTACCTTCGCTATCTCTGGTAACGACTTTCTTTTTATCGTTGATATTATACCCAGGTGTAAATATTTGAAGCACTCATAATTCCTTACTTCTTTAAATAGCTCTTTATACTCTGCACAATATTCATCTATGATACCAACTGTTGGATGAGGATCTCTTGCCAAATGTTTGAGAACTTGTAATTCTACATCCATTGCCCTACTTACCTTCCAGAGTTTTTTCTTTTAATCATTTTATTCAGAATACTCGGAAAGTGACAGAAGCTGTTCATGAGCGATCGCCCACTATGGATGAAAGAAACCATTCTGTTTTCTTAGGAGAGGGATAGAACCCATTTGGGATCTCAAGAGGAGGCTAATCTGCGTAGTAAGAGTCGGAGAAAGCAAAGATGAATTTTGGTAGTGGAATAAGCCAAAGTGCGCTCAAAATTTTTTACCAAAGACTTGCATCGCTCCATCCAAGCGTTACTTCTTTCAATGACCCACCGAGTCTTAACAGGTACAAATCCAGACAAACCTTTCTCGGCTTTTTTGGCTTTAGAGGGTTTGGGAGAAAGTTCAAACTGAATTTTGCTCATGATCTCTGGATAGACTTTGAGCAACTCTTTTTCGAGGGTCTCAGGATGATAACCATTGTCCAAAAGGATGGTCGTTTTGGGTAGTTCAAAGGGTTTTGATTTAAAATAGTCAATATTGAGAGTTAATAACTCAATCAGCCCTTTGTCATCAGACACATTGGCACTGGTGCAATGGGCAAACAGGGGAAAGCCTTGACTATCCGTCGCCAGATGACGCTTAATACCATTTGTACATTTATAAAAACAAAATCCTTTCGTCTCTACACTAGCATTGCAAGTATTTTTGACGGCTTGAGAGTCAATCATGATCAGGGTTGTCCACAAGTTTTTTTTTCTTGTTGTCGCAATATGAGGTGCAATTCCTCCATAATTGTTTTGATGACTCCTTGACTTCGCCATTGTTTATAATGCCAGTACACGGTTGAGTAGGGAGGCATATCTTTGGGTAAGTCTCCCCAATTACATCCGTTTTTGAGTTGATAGAAAATACCGTCTAAGATTTCTCGTTTAGTCCATGTTGGTGGACGAGTCAGCTTTTTATTTGGCAATAGCGGTTCTATGATTAACCACTCTTGATCCGTTAAGCTACTTGAGTACATTTACCTCATCTCTTAGTTTGATTTCTCTACATTGTAAAAGATCCCAAATGGGTTCTATAGGCAGTAATGGACAGCCAGCTACAGGTAATTTTTTATCTCTTGAACAATCACCTCTAAATTTTGTGAAATATCAATATAAATTGCTTCTGCTTGGGTTGGTTCCTCCAGCGTCTTAAACTGGCTTTGTAAGAGACCAGCTTTCATGAAATGCCCGATGCGATTATGCAATCTTTGCTCAATCAACTCATAGCTTCCTTTCAGATAAAATAGATGCACCTGTGGATGATCGCAATAGAGCATTTGGCGATAACTAGCTTTCAAGGCCGAGCAAGCCAAGATGACGTTTTTCTCTTCTTGTAACCATTGAGTGATAGAATTTTGCATTATCTGTAACCAGGGTGTGCGATCTATATCAGTTAATGGTTCCCCTTTGGCCATCTTTTCCTTTGCTGCTCCTGAGTGAAAGGAGTCTGCATCGCTAAATTCCCATCCCGTTGCATCTGCAAGTGCTTGACCAATTGTGGTTTTGCCAGATCCCGCAACTCCCATCAAAATTACAATCATAATTTCCTCAATCTAAATCTTTAGGTGGTAGATTTCGTGTAGAAGGCTTCAGGACTATCCCTAACTCTTGCTGCAATGCTGCTGGAACATTTATTGCTTTTTCTATACATTGAGCATCATTCCACTTTGTTTGCTCGTCCCAGGTAATACTTTTGAGGTTAGCGCCAAAAAAGTTTGTTCCAAAGAGATTAGCCTGGCTGAAATTGGCATTTTCTAAGTTAGCCTGACTTAAATTGGTGCGGCTGAGATTAGCTCCAGTGAAGTTAACGCTCATTAAGTTTGCCGCAGCAAAACTAACCCTACTTACATCTGCACGGCTCAAATTGGCATTTTGGAAATTAGTTTTAGGAAGGTAAGCACTAAAAATGCGGCAATCAGAAAGATCGACGTTAGAGATAAATTTTCCAACTACACGTTGAAACGTATAACCAGATATACAGTTGCTATAAGCAATAATCCGAAGCAATCGATCCTTATCAAAATCTTTTGTGTCTGTTTCTCCACAGAGAGGAAAGGTTTTTTTATCTTTTAACTGATTTTGAGATTGGATATAACGATGCAGTTCTAGTAGCAAAATCATTACATTTAGTCCGACATAAATATCGACTTGCCTTATTCCTGAAGGAATATTATGCTGCTTTATATCCACGTAAGTATTGAAGGGTAAGTTGCCGGATGGCGCATCAATAAATTCTCCATTACTCCATTGAAAGTAGAATCTCTCTAAACGGTCAAATAAACAGTCTGGATCAAACTCTGAATGATTTTTCAGCAACTCCATCAAATATTCCACAATCTCAGACGTTAGTCTTCCATACCAGAACAAATTGTAAATCTGGCGATCCATAGTTTCGTCATCAATATAATACAGATTTCTACGTCTATCTCCAGGCTTTGACCAATCTTCCAAGAATTCCTTGAAACGTTCAGCACACAAAAATTCTCCAAAGCTCTTATGGGTAAACTCAACTGAACCCAGCCCTTTAGTGCTTGCTTGTAAATAAAATACTGCTAAAGCATTTCTTAAAGGATTGTCTTGTAAGCGTTGCTGTGTTTTCTTCAGCAGATCCTTGGCTCGATTATCTTGATTCATTCGCGCTTCAATCATTGGAATTGCTGCATATTCTTTGCCTGATTGCACAGCGCAGACAGCCGCTTCTGCTAGAATACGTCGCAAGTCCTCGATTTCCATCTCGGTCAGAGAACGGTTTAAATATTTGGAACGTTGTTTGGTAAGTACCCAACCCAGCGCCTTTTCATAAATTAAAATTTTTGCTCCAATCGCACTAGTATCAGCAAATAGTTCAATGGTTAATTCACCATCCCGATACATTGCTGCCAATAGGTAAAGTAAAAGTGGCTCTTGAGCTAACCCAATTTCATCATTTGAGCCTCGAATTCGTTTTGGACATCGTTTATCTTGTAGAAACTGTTGAAATGTAGGTTTTCTTTCTTGTTTAACTAATCGCTCCCAGTTATCAAACCAGTGCTTTTGGGAAATATCATCCATTGGGAGAATTTCTACACGAGCCAGATTGTTTGGTAGCAAGAAGCGCTCAATACTTTGTAATGCGAGTGTTCTGCCTGTAATTATCACCCGATGAGCTTTTTCTGGGTTTTTGGCACAGTTTTCTTGGAAGTCCCCCACTTGCTTCAAAAATTCTTCTAGCCCACCACTGCTTCTGCCTTCCATTAACAACTCATCGAAGCCATCCAATATAAATAGAAAACGGATATTACGATCGCTTAACCAACCAGAGCCATTTTTGGCGAAATCACAGTCTACTGCTTTTCGCAAAGTCTCTTCAAAATCCTTCTCCAATATTTTGATATCCTGCAAACGAATCAGAATGGGTGTCCAACGAGGATGCTCGTTTTGCCTCACCCAATCTGCAAACATTTTACAGAACACACTTTTCCCTCTTCCTGGCCCTGCTTGAATAAATATGACTTGCCGACTTCTATCAACTTTATTCAGTTGCTCTCTTACCCAATTCTCTAAATTAACAGTCGATTCATGTGCTTTTGATTGACCATTGTTATCTAACAACTGACCTTTTAATGGCACATAAATATCAGGTATTTTAAATTCTTCACCTATTACCTTCCATCGCTCTTGTAGTATTGGATTGCTGGGTGAGGATGATATCTGTTCTGTCAAATATAACTCTATGCTAGTGTATTTATCATTTGCCCTTACCTCTTGTGCTGCTGTTATCATCAAATTTAAAACTTGACGTACATCTTCTGGCTCGTATAAGAAAAGTTGTTTTATATAGTTATATGTGTCCCAGGCAACCCACGCCGTAATTAGGGAAATAATCTTCTGCTCAATTTTAGCCTGTTGTAAGTAAGTTGATAATTGCTGGTTTAGAAACTGTCCTAGTATCGAATTTGGAAAATCCGTCAATGCTTTTTCAGCTTGATTATTACTTAGTTCTATTTCTCCTAGTTGATTAAATTGAGCTTTAACTTCTTGATTTGTTATCTCTGCATCCAGCTTTTGTTGTAACCAAATATCTCTCTGTACTAAAGTATTAAAGCTATTTATATAAGCTAGGGGGCAAGCAACCGCTACCCATTCCTCTATCTCAAACTTTTGGCTTGTTTTCTCACTCAGTAGTTTTAATCCATTTCGAGCAATCCCTACAAACGATAACCCAGCAGCTATCACTGATGCTGATGGGGCATTAGCTATTACACCGAGGGCGAACGCAAATTCTAGAACAGCTTTAGAAACTTCTGCCCCAGACTCTACAACATCTCCTACTTTTTCTATGTACTGGGGGTTAGGAATCAATCTCTGCCAAATCTGCTTGATTTTTACCACTACTCAATTTCCTGTGTGAAAGTTTTGCTAATGAAACGCTAGGCAATACTTTACATACATCTTCAGTGTGCGCTTTTACGGAATGTAACACAATATTTCTTTTGTAGTGGTTAAATTACTCAACTTGCAATACATCTATGCAAGCCTCAGAGCTATGAGAGGAAACGGAAAGACTCTATTGAAGGCACTGATTCCGCCGCGCCCGCTGCTCAAAATGAATTTTCTTCCAAGGAAGCGATCGCAGATCAGAAAATAGAACCGAGTCGCCCCTCTGCTGAGTTGATGACTGAAAATTCAGTTTCAGGTGTAGAAATCAAAGCAGTTCATGAAGGTACTTGTTCCGCCGTATCTGTGCAAAATTCTGAAAAATGGTTGCATGAGGCGATTGTAGCAAGGTCAAATCTGCGACCTGTAAGAAGGGAGAAACTGAATCGAGCGGCGAATTCGGGGCAGAATTCGGGGTTTGACTTCTTGCAAGAGTGCTGGAATGATCCGGCTTTGCAGATTGTGATCAAGAAACTGCTGGCGAAGTTTCCGCAGTGGGGGGTTGCGATTGTGGATGGGGTGTTGATTGAGTGGGGAGAGTAGGGTGAGCGGTAGTTTGAGAACTTTATAAAACCTGAGTTCGACGTAATAAAAAGTCTAAAAACTAGACAGAGTAAGCGATTAAGCAACACACTCTTGATCCAGTATTGTGGCGGACACTTATATCGCCAAATGAACTAGATAGTATTGATTCTCTAAATGGTAGAGATGATTTAAACCCAAGCAAAGGCGATCACTAATTTCGACTCTAGCAATCCTAAATCATTTGCGAAAAGTTAGATCCCCGACAAGTTTTATGAAGTCGGGGATCTGGACACCACGAATTTTCACAAATAGACATCTCCAGAAATTAAATATGTGTTACCCAGAACCCTTGTAGAGACATAGCACTGCTACGTCAAAACAATTCTTTTTCGGAGATGTCTAATAGGTTCAGGACTGACGATAGCAGGCAAACTCCATTGAAAAAGTAGCCATACCAGAAGTAAGCGATCGCAATTCTGTAGAATACCCAAACATTCGCGCTAGCGGTACTTCGGCTCGAATCACCGTGTATCCCTGCATTGTCTCAGAACCCAACAACAAACCTCGACGGGAGGATAAGTCACCCTGAACCCTTCCCATGAACTCGTTGGGTGTTTCCACCTCTACAAGCATGATGGGTTCGAGGATGTAGGGTTTTGCTTTGGCGATTGCACCTTCAATAGCCTGATGGGACGCTGACCGGAAGGCCAATTCTGAAGAGTCAATTGGGTGATAAGAACCACCATCCAAAACGACTTTCACGCCAGTTACGGGATAGCCTTCCAACTGCCCTGATTGCATCGCCTCACGGAAACCTTTCTCACACGCAGGGATATATTCTTTGGGAATTGCACCCCCAACTACCCGATTCTCAAAGATAAACGGTTCATCTGTGGGTTCAATCCACCCAGTAATATGAGCGTACTGACCAGGGCCGCCTGACTGTTTCTTAAATCGGTAGTCAAAGGTTGCTTGTTGTCTAATGGTTTCTCGGTACGCCACGGCGGGAGTACCAACGTAGACCTCGGCATTATATTCCCGTTGGATGCGTTCGAGGTAGATTTCCAAGTGGAGTTCACCCATCCCAGAAATCAGAGTTGATCCTGATTCGGGGTCGATGCTCAAGCGGAAGGTAGGGTCTTCCCTTTGAAAGCGATTGAGTGCTTTGGAAAGGCGATCGCTGTCTTCCTGCTTTTTGGGCGTAATCGCTAGCGTAATCACTGGTTCTGGCACAAACATCTTCTCTAGAGATACCAGTGGTTCCCCAGAACATAATGTATCACCAGAAGCACAATCCACACCCAACAGAGCCACAATATCCCCAGCAACGGCAACTTTTAATTCTTCTCGCTTATTGGCGTGCATCCGCACCAAGCGACCGATTTGCACTCGCTGTTCAGTCCGCGAGTTGTAGACTGTATCGCCGGGTTTGAGCGTCCCAGAGTAAATCCGGGTATAGGTCAACTGCCCAAAGGATTCAACAGTGAGTTTAAATGCCAACGCCACCAAGGAAGCATCGAGGTTAGGGTAGACACTAATCGACTCTGCGGTTTTGACCACTTCTCTATCTATCGGAGATGGTAGATAAAGCGTAACTGCATCCAATAAGTTTTGCACTCCTTTATTTTTGAATGCCGAACCCAGCAGTACAGGCGTGAATTCTAGGCTCAAGGTTGCCTGTCGGATGGTTTCCCAAATTAATTCTTTAGGAATTTCCTCACCCGCCAGTAACATCTCGGTCATCGGTTCTGAAAACAGCGACAAAGTATCTAGCAATCTTTCGCGTGCCTGTTGTGCTTCATCCCTAAGTGATTCGGGAATTGGTTTAAAAAGCCAGTTTTCCCCGTTTTCACCTTCAAAGTAGTCAGCAGTCATTTCTACCAGGTCGATCACTCCCTGGAATTGGTCTTCACTGCCGATCGGGTACTGGAGCAATATTGCATTTAGTTGTAAGCGATCGCGTATTCCCTGTACTACACGAAATGGATCTGCTCCCGTCCGATCCATCTTGTTGATGAACGCCAAACGCGGCACTCGGTAGCGCTTCATTTGCCGATCCACCGTAATGGACTGGGACTGCACACCCGCCACAGCACACAGCACCATCACTGCCCCATCCAATACCCGCAAGGCGCGTTCCACTTCTATTGTGAAATCTACGTGTCCAGGTGTATCAATCAGGTTGATTTGGGTATCGTGCCACTGGCAGGTGGTAGCAGCAGAAGTGATGGTTATACCATGTAGTTTTTCTTCTGGCATAAAGTCCATCGTTGCACCCTTACCGCCTCCCCGCACTTCCTCAATAGCGTGGATTCTGCCCGTGTAGAAGAGAATTCGCTCTGACAACGTAGTTTTACCAGAGTCGATGTGGGCAGAGATACCAATATTTCGGATGCGTGTTCGGGGAATCATAAAATTTCCTTTTGTTCAAGCGACAAATAGTCACCAACTGAGTGGTGATATATTTTGTATTATACATGTAGTATAAAAGAATGAATAGACTGATTTATGTATTTTTTCTTTTTTTCGTATGGAACCGACCTGCTAAGAGCAAGCGAGGAGGGAACATGGAAAGGTAAAGACGGTTAGTAAGCTAAGTAGACTAGCCCAGGAACCGCCCAAGGAGAATGCCAAAGAATGTCTACGGCTGATGGGTATGGCACTGAAAAACCTTGCCAGTGCTATGAAGAATACCCAAGCGCTTGAAGCTGCGGCAATCATTCTGGGAAGTGAACCGACACAATCCGCGATCGCATATCGAGCCGAGCAATTAGAAATGTTGCCCCAAGCAGTTAGCGACATTCGGCGGGTGCTGTCAAAACCTGGGTGTAGCTGGCAGGACTATTGGGATATTGCCGAATGGCACTAAGTTAAGCTGAATAGTAGGCAGCGTAAGGATTGTAGAGGAGCAGGGGGCAGGGGTGCAGAGAGGAATTTCTAAATATCTGTTCGTATGCCTAAAATTTCTTCTTTCTCCCCTGCTCCTCCGCTCCTCTGCACCCCTGCTGCCTCAACGATTTTCCCTTTTCTTAGTGCCATTCGGGATATTGCCCAAGAATATGAGGTGATTAAACAGGACTACTGGGCGGAATTAACAACCCAAAAGACTGATTTAATTACTGCTCTACAGAACGCATCCTCTCAACCCGACACTATTGGCGTTGGTTCTATTGTTGCTCACGCCGACCCGTACCGTACTTTATATGTCGAGAGGGGTGAGGTGGTAGAGGATTTGGGCGAGGAAGTGGTAGTTGCTTGGGATCACTGGCAAAACCAGTCCAAGAAAACTGATAGGTATTTCCGAGACGAGTTGCGATTCTGGCAACCTCAATAAGCTTTCAGTGAATCGGTGATTTTTTAGACAACCAAATACAAGTACCAAGCCCCGCATCACAGTGGGGGAAATTTCCGTGCGTCAATATAAATAGGAGATTGTAAAATGACTGCAACCATTACCCGTCCCAAGCTCAAAAAGTCTGCTGCCACTAAACCACAATCCCCATATAAAAGACTTCATGTGATTATTCCCATAGAAGATATGCTCTGGGCTTCGCAACAAAAGCCTTCAGTTACGCAACTGTGGCAGGAATGCTGGACGGCTGACCCCTACGGTTCTCGGTGGATGCCGTTAACTTCTGCTTTGGGGTACAGTACTTTTATCTCTGCGAAGAAAATTCTATCTGACAGTGGGCTATTCATTTTCAAACCTGACAAGTCAATTCAGGATGGCCGGGAGACAGTGAAGTGGATGGTGCAGAATTTACATGGTAGCCGGATGAAGGAGTTCTGGGAGAAAGCCAATGCTGAAAAACGAGAATCAAATGCTAGGGATTCAGATAAAGATGCTGGCTCTGAAGAAATGGGTACTTTGTACGAAGCATCTACTTTAGGTAAAGACCAGTCAGAGCAAGGTTTCCAGGAAACCTCACGAACTGGTCAGAGTTACACCTCACAAACTCTTTTGAAGAGTTTGTGAGGTGTAACTCTGACACGCTTACAGAAATTTCGCATGGAGATGAGACGGCGATCGCTCCCTTGGGGGTCGCTTCGCCTCAGACTGTTGAAAGCGTGTCAGAGAAGGAGGAAGAATTGCCTGTGGCAATGGACTGTACATCGCTGCCGCTTGTGGATGCTGTACAGGGTGAATCTGCTTCGTTGTTCGCTGAAAACCAAGTCTCTGGCGTTGAAGCGATATTCCCTCATAAAGAAGATACTTGTTTCGCCGTGCTCATCGCACAAAATGAAAAATCTTTAAATTCAGCGATGCCTGCGGCGGGCGTAGCCATCGCTAATCAAAAACAGGGGCAGCTAAAACAGGGAATTTCAGCTTCCTTATCGGGAGAAAACCAAGTCTTTGGTGTTGAAGTGAAAGCGGCTCAAGAAAGCGAAAGTTCCGCGCCGCCCGTGTCACAAACTGAAAAGTGGTCACATGAGGCGATTAATGTTAATAACCAAGTATTATGAAGATAATATAAAGCAATTAAGCTGTTACATGATGTTTATTTAAAACTTGGCTTAACTGTCTTAACTGTCCTTGCATCGTCAATGTATTAAATATATTGTGCGATATATCCCTTAATCTAGTCATACTTGTAATAGTTGCCCTCGGCCAGCCCAGAAATTAAAAGTAAGTATTTAAATAAACCTGATTATCGGTCATGAAAAGGTATGTGCTTTCGGCAACCTCTTCATTACACCTATTTTTGTTGCCAAATTGGTAAACAAATTTGAGGTTAAGGTTATGACACTGTATAAAGTCACTCAAACCACTGATAACAGAAACGGAGACACCGTAGGCACTCTCAGCTATGCTATCCTCCAAGCCAACCGCAATGCAGGAACTGACGCGATCGAATTGAAAACGAACACCAGAATTACCGGGGTGATGAAGAATCTGGTTAACAGTGATATCGTCATCATCGGCAACGGCAAGACTGTCAGTGGCGATGTCAATAACGATGGGCAAACTGACAATGGAGATTTGCGTCCCTTCTTCATCTTGTCGGGAAACGTGAAATTCTTCGACCTTACTATTACCAACAGGACTGCTCAAGGAGGGGATAGTGGCAGAGGTGGAGGCGGTGCGGAAATGGGAGGAGGGATGTTCATTTATGATGGAAACGTCTCTTTGAGCAATATGACTTTTAGCAACAACCTTGTACAAAGATTCTCACTTCACTGATGCTTGCTTAAAGAGCTAGGAGCGTTAATGGACAACAATTTATTTTCAGTACCAACTCGTGGTGAAGCAACTTTAGTTGACCTGTTACGCAAAAGAGCGCTACAGCAACAAAGCCAGGTAGGATATACCTTTTTAATTGATGGAGAAACACAAGAAGTTAACCTAACTTATGAAGTATTAGATCAAAAAGCTAGATCGCTTGCTGCAAAATTACAAAGCATGAAAGCTAGTGGAGAAAGAGCGCTGCTCTTATACCCGCCTGGACTGGAATTCATTGTGGCTTTTTTCGGGTGTCTGTACGCAGGTGTTACTGCTGTTCCTGTGTATCCCCCACGTCATAATCAGCACATGGTAAGACTACAAGCGATTGTGAAAGATGCCCAAGCTAGTTTCGTCCTGACAACGACATCTGTTCTGACTAATATTGAACACAGCTTAAAGCAAGAACCAGAACTAACAGCTTTACATTACATAGATACCGAGAATCTTACGAACAACTTTGCACTCTCTTGGCAGCCTTTAAAAATAAACAGTGACACTTTAGCATTTCTACAGTACACATCGGGTTCTACGGGAACACCAAAGGGTGTAATGGTGAGTCATGGCAATCTACTTTCCAATTCAACAGACCTTGACAAAGGATGGGATCACACATCAGAAAGCGCCATAGTCACATGGCTTCCTACTTTTCACGATATGGGACTCATCTATGGAGTTATTCAACCGTTATATAAGGGAATTCCATGTTACATGATGGCTCCCACATCCTTTCTGGTGCGACCAATGCGATGGCTTGAAGCGATTTCACGCTACAAAGCAACTCATAGCGGTGCTCCCAACTTCGCCTATCAACTATGCGTAGATAAGGTCACAAGAGAACAACTCGCCACTTTAGATTTAAGCAGCTGGCGTATGGCTCTTAACGGTGCTGAACCAGTTAGAGCAGATGTTCTCAAACGGTTTGCCGAACTGTTCAGCTCATGTGGTTTTAACCTTAGGACTTTCTGCCCTGGTTATGGTTTAGCCGAAGCTACTCTCAAGGTAACTGCCACTAGAGCCAAAGACTTGCCCACTTTTTATACAGTTGAATCAGAGGCACTGAGACAAAATCGCGTGGTAGAGGCTCAAGAACAAGAGCCAGAATCGCTAACTTTGGTGGGATGCGGATATAGCGAAATTGATACGAAAATTGTGATTGTGCATCCAGAATCGTTGACAACCTGCCCTCCAGGAGAAGTGGGAGAAATTTGGGTGTCAGGTACCACGGTCGCACAAGGTTACTGGATGCGAGATCAAGCGACTGAGCAAACCTTTCAGGCATATTTGGTAGATACAGGAGTTGGACCGTTTTTACGCACAGGAGATTTAGGATTTTTGCTTAATGGCGAGTTATTCGTCACAGGTCGTATCAAAGACGTGATTATCATCCGGGGGCAAAATCATTATCCCCAGGATATTGAATTGACAGTTCAGAAGAGTCATTCAGCACTGCGACCGAATTGCGGGGCAGCATTTTCCGTGGAGGTAGAAGGTGTTGAACGGTTAGTCATTGCTCAAGAGGTAGAACGGAGTTACTTACGTCAGATAGATGTAGATGAGGTAGTTAGGGCTATTCGTCAGGCAGTGTCTGAGCAGCACCAGCTACAAGTTTATGCTATTGTGCTACTGAAGACAGCGAGTATCCCGAAAACATCCAGTGGTAAGATTCAGCGCCTAGCTTGTCGGGATGGTTTTTTGAATGGAAATTTGGATGTAGTCGGAGATTGGACAGTGAGTCTTCAACAAGTAGACTTACTACAACTCCAACAAGAAGTAGAAGCCCAATGTGACTCAGTGCATTCTTCAGATAAGTTGCAAGCCGATGGGGAATCGTTCAAACCAGCTTTTACAGAAGAAGCGATCACAACTTGGCTTGTTTCTCGTCTCGCCCTGTCCCTGGGAGTGTCCCCGGATGAGATAGATATTCAGGAGCCTTTTACTGCATACGGTCTAGATTCCCTGATGGCTATCGAACTCAGGAACCGTTTGCAAGCAGAGTTGGAAGTGGACATCCCAATACCAAAACTCTTGGATGGTTTGAGTGTCGTCCATTTAACAAAACTTTTGAGCGAGCAACTTCAAACTGGTTCAGGTTTGACGGTTCCTCCGATTGTACCCGTTTCCAGAAACACAGATATACCTCTATCTTGGGCACAGGAGCGCCTGTGGTTTCTGCATCAGTTGGAAGGCGAAAGTGGTGCCTACACAATACCTTTCACCGTGCGTCTGGTAGGGAATCTCAATATCAAAGCTTTGGAAGGGGCGCTTGGGGAGATAGTGCGGCGCCATGAAGTTCTGCGTACTCGTTTTGAGGTCAAGCACGACAAACCAGTACAAGTAATAGCCCCCAATTTAACCATAACGTTGCCAATGGTGGATCTACAGAATATCCCAGACCCCTGGAAGCAACTAGAGCAACAGGCGATAAACCAAGCTTACAAACCATTTGACCTAGCTAACGATCCTGTGTTGCGGGTCATGCTTTGGCGAGTTTCTCAAGACGAGTACGTACTACTATTAGCGATTCACCATATTGCTGCTGATGGTTGGTCAATAGGCGTTTTGATCCGCGAACTGTCTGCCCATTATCGAGCCATTGTTATGGGTAGTTCTGTTGTATTACCAGAGTTATCTGTACAGTATGCCGACTTTACCATTTGGCAGCGCCAATGGCTGACAAATCAGGTACTAGAGCGTCAGTTAAGCTATTGGAAGCAGGAGTTAGCGGGAGCGCCACCTTTGTTGGAATTGCCTACAGACCGCCCCCGCCCAGCTATCCAGACTTTTCGAGGAGGAACAGAGCGGTTTCAACTAGATAACAAGCTAACTTCTGTGCTTAGACAGATTAGCCAAGAGTTAGGAAGCACTCTGTTTATGACACTGCTGGCGGGTTTTGTGGTGTTAATGTCTCGTTACAGTGGACAAACGGATCTTGTAGTTGGCTCTCCAATTGCCAATCGCAACCGCAAAGAAATCGAAAGGTTAATTGGATTTTTTGTCAACACTTTAGCACTGAGGTTCGATTTATCCAAAAAACTGACCTTTAAAGCCTTACTGGAGCAGGTGCGACAGGTTACTCAAAACGCATACGACCATCAGGATTTGCCCTTCGAGATGTTAGTCGAAGAGTTGCACCTTGAGCGAAACTTAGATCGCAACCCATTGGTGCAAGTGATGTTTGCCCTTCAGAATGCTCCGACCAATCCTTGGGATCTGCCTGGTTTAAGGGTCGAGGAAATACCTTTGGAGCTTGATGCAGTACGGTTTGACCTAGAAGTTCACTTTTGGGAAGTTCCCCAAGGTCTTGAAGGCGTTTGCTATTACAGCAGTGATTTATTTGATGCGGCGACGATCGCCCGCATGATGCAGCATTTCCAGAATTTATTAACGGCAATCGCCACTAACCTAGAACAACCAGTCAACCAATTACCTCTACTGACTGCACAAGAAAAGCAGCAATTGTTAGTAGAGTGGAACAACACCTATACCGCTTATCCGAGTAACCAATGTATCCATCATTTGTTTGTAGCCCAAGTCGAACGGACGCCTAATGCAGTGGCTGTGGTGTTTGAAAAAGAACAACTCACTTATCAGGAGTTGAATGCACAGGCAAATCAATTAGCACATTATTTGCAAAACCTGGGTGTGAAACCAGGTGTGCTGGTGGGTATTTGTGTCGAACGTTCTTTAGAAATGGTTGTGGGACTGTTGGGCATTCTCAAGGCGGGTGGGGCTTATGTACCACTTGACCCAGAGTATCCAACTGAACGTTTGCACTTTATGCTTGAAGATGCTCAAGTTAAAGTGCTGCTGACCCAGCAGCAACTCGTTGACAAACTGCCCCCAAATCAAGCAAACCAAGTATTCTTAGATACTGATGCTCAAGTGATTTCTCAGTCTAGCCAGGAGAATGTCCTTACTGCTACGAAAGCTAGTGACTTGGCTTATGTGATTTATACTTCTGGTTCTACGGGGCAGCCGAAGGGAGTATTAATTGCCCATGATGCACTGCTAAATCTCGTATTCTGGCATCAAAGAGCTTTTGAAATCACCTCAAGTGACAAAGCCACTCAGTTAGCTTCAATAGCATTTGATGCTGCTGTATGGGAATTGTGGCCTTACCTAACCGTCGGAGCAAGTATTTATTTACTCAAGCCGGGAATCATTGCATCCCCAGTGGATTTGCAAGATTGGTTGAAATCGAAAAATGTCACCATTAGTTTTCTACCAACACCAGTAGCAGAGCAATTATTGTCTCTGGAATGGACAGAAAATACAGCCTTGCGAACTGTACTAACTGGGGGAGATAAACTTCATCGATATCCATCAAATTTACTCCCTTTCCAGGTCGTGAATAACTATGGCCCAACTGAAAATACTGTTGTCGCAACTTCAGGGATAGTAGTTTGTGATGGAAGAGATCATAAGATTTCACCACCTATAGGTCGTCCCATAGCTAACACACAAATCTACATCTTAGACGAGTATTTACAGCCAGTACCGATTGGTGTGTCAGGAGAATTGCATATTGCTGGTGATTCCTTGGCGCGAGGTTATCTTAACCGGGCAGAGTTAACACAACAAAAATTCATTCCTAATCCCTTTAGCGATGAGCCGCATTCCCGGCTTTACAAAACTGGGGATTTAGCACGCTATTTACCCAATGGTAATATTGAATATTTGGGGCGCATCGACAATCAGGTAAAAATTCGTGGCTACCGAATTGAATTGGGAGAAATCGAAGCAGTTTTGGATCAACACTCCTTCGTACAAGAGAGTGTTGTAGTAGTAAAAGAAGACACCCTTGGTGATAAATGTCTGGTAGCTTACTTAGTACCCGCTCTTCATCGTCAAACATTACCTCAGCAGGTTGCCCAATTGCAGAGTGAGTACGTTAGTGACTGGCAAATGCTCTATGAGCAAGCCTATGGACAAGCTCAAGCATCCACAGATGACCTCACATTTAATATTGCTGGTTGGAACAGTAGTTACACCAAGCAACCCATCCCAGATTGGGAAATGCAGGAGTGGGTTGAGAATACAGTCAGCCGAATTCAAGCTAATTTTCCACAACGCGTATTAGAAATTGGTTGTGGAACAGGATTACTTCTATCTCGTCTTGCCAAGCACTGTCAACAGTATTGGGGAACCGATTATTCCATCGCCGCCATACAGTACGTTGAGCAAATATGTAACAAGGTTGAGGGTCTAGAACATGTGCAGTTGCTGCACCAACTGGCAGATAACTTTACAGGCATCCCTAAAGGAGAATTCGACACTGTTATTTTGAACTCAATCGTCCAGTATTTCCCCAGCATTGAGTATTTATTGCAGGTTCTCGAAGGAGCAATGACGGCGCTCGCTCAACAGGGTACGATCTTCGTGGGGGATGTCCGCAGTTTGCCATTACTGGAGCCATACCACGCAGCCGTGCAGTTGTCCCAAGCAGAGTCGGATAGAACTATTGAACAATGGCAGCGAATGGTACATTCTAGTATGGCTGCTGAGGAGGAATTAGTTATTGATTCCAGTTTCTTTATTGCCCTTCAGACGCGTTTTCCTCAGATTGATTGGGTAGAGATTCAGCCCAAACGCGGTTACGCTCAAAATGAGCTAACCCAATTCCGCTATGATGTTACCCTCCATGTCGGTACTAATGTTCAAGCAAATACCGTTACTTGGTTAAATTGGCAACTAGACGGGCTTTCGTTCACACAAATTCAAAATCAACTGCAAAAAGAGCAGCCAGAAATGCTGGGAATTAAGCGCGTGCCGAATCAACGGGTGCAGCAAGCATTACAGATTTGGCAATGGTTGGAAAATCCACCAGATGTGGAAACAGTCAGCCAATTGCGGCAGGTATTAGCACAACAGCCAATAGTTGGAGTCAATCCAGAGCAGTTTTGCCAGTTGGGGCAGCAACTCGGTTACACTGTCCACCTCAGTTGGTGGGAGAGTAGCCAGGATGGTTGCTATGATGTGGTGTTCTACCATCATAACTTAAGGCAGACATCTGACACACAACGGGCGATGCCTGGGTTGGGCTATGCCGCCTATGCTTTTTGGGATAGTTCAGCCGTCACAACCAAACCCTGGACTGACTACACTAACAATCCTCTATACGGCAAGTTAGTTCAGAAACTGGTGCCGCAGGTACGTGAATATATTCAACAAAAGCTACCTGATTACATGGTGCCGCAAGCTTTTGTCGTCCTCAATGCCCTGCCTTTAACACCCAATGGCAAGGTAGATCGTCGCGCCTTACCAACACCTGATAGAGCAACTAGAAATCTTTCTACTGGCTTTGTTTTACCGCGCACGCCCATTGAAGCTCAAATCGCTCAAATCTGGAGTGAAGTTTTAGGAGTTGAACGCATTGGCGTTAAGGACAACTTTTTTGAACTAGGGGGACATTCCCTACTAGCTACCCAAGTTCTGTCAGAGATCAACTCAGTTTTTGAACTTGACCTATCTGTACAGATAATGTTTGAGTTTCCTACAGTAGCTGGGATAGCAGACTACATAAAAGTAATGGATTGGGCAACACAAAATTTACCAGTAAAAGAAGTCAGCGTCGAAATAGTGGAGTTATGAGCATGACTAACAGCATTATTGAATTCCTTGATCGCCTGAGCAACTTAAATATTAACCTAGAGGCCAATGGCGATCGCTTGCGCTGTCATGCACCTGAAGGGGTGTTAACTCCAACGCTACTTCAGGAAATAACTGGGCGTAAAACAGAAATTATGCTGTTTTTACAGCAAGCAAAGCAGGTTAAAACTTCTCATCAGTTGCCGATTCAAAGAGTGCCACGGGACGGTGAACTTCCCCTATCTTTTGCACAGCAGCGGCTCTGGTTTTTGCATCAGCTTTCACCCGATAGTCGTTCTTATAATATGCTGTTGATTCTGCGGCTAGATGGGTCGCTCAATATAGTTGCACTAGAGCAGAGCCTGGGTGAACTCATTTGCCGCCACGAGGTCTTAAGAACAACTTTTCCCACAGTAGACGGAAAACCTGTTCAGCGAATTGCCCCTCCTACTGCCTTAACTTTACCAGTCTATGACTTGCAGGCGTTGTCAGCCAAGGAACAAACTGATCGGATTCGGCAAATGGCTAATTCTCAGGCATCTCAGCCTTTCGATCTAGCTGTTGGGCCATTAATACAATTTACTCTACTCCAACTGAATACTCAGGAGTATGTACTGCTGTTGAAGATGCACCACATTATCTATGATGGCTGGTCTTTGAACATCTTTTTTGGTGAGTTATCAATAGCTTATGCAGCTTTCATTCAAGGATTGCCCAATCCACTAGCCCAACTGCCCATCCAATACGCTGACTTTGCCTTTTGGCAACGCCAGTGGCTGACTGGCGAAGTCTTAGAACGCCAACTGAATTACTGGCAACAACAGTTAGCAGGTGCCCCTGGCGTACTAGAACTGCCTACTGATAAACCACGTCCCCCAGTTCAGACCTTCCGAGGTGGAGTTAAGCGTTTTCGACTGGATCGCGACCTCACGCAACGCCTCAAGCAACTGAGCCAGAAGTCAGACGCAACGTTGTTTATGACCCTACTGGCAGCTTTTTTAGTCTTGCTCTGTCGTTACAGTGGTCAGTCAGATATTGTTGTTGGCTCCCCAATTGCTAACCGCAACAACAAGAGCCTCGAGCAACTCATGGGGTTTTTTGCTAATACCCTAGCATTAAGGGGCGATCTCTCTGGCAACCCAAGCTTTGCTGACTTTTTAGCGCAAGTGCGGCAAACCACGTTGTCAGCATACGCCCACCAGGACTTGCCTTTTGAGATGTTGGTGGAAAAGCTACAGCCAGAACGAGATTTGAGTCGTAATCCTCTGGTACAGGTGATGTTTGCCCTCCAGAATACCTCACTGTCTTTTGGGGATTTGCCAGGTTTAATTATCCAAAATATGTCCTTGCCAGTTGATGAAATGGTCAAGTTTGACCTGGAAGTTAACTACTGGGAAGATTCATCCGGTCTTGAGGGTGTTTGGAGTTACAGTGCTGATTTATTTGATGCGGCTACAATTACTCGCATAGTCCAAAATTTTCAAACTCTATTACAAGCAATTGTTGCCAATCCCAAAGCGAGAATTTTAGAATTACCACTGTTGACTACCACAGAACGTCATCAATTGTTGGTGGAGTGGAACAACACTCAAGTAGACTATTCCCACGATCAATGTATCCATCATTTGTTTGAATCACAGGCAGAACGCATTCCCCATGCGGTAGCAGTGGTGTATGAAAATGAACAACTGACCTACCACGAGTTGAATTGTCGCGCGAACCAATTGGCGCACTACTTGCGGTCTTTGGGTGTTGGTCCTGAGGTGCTGGTGGGCATTTGTGTGAAACGCTCACCAGAAATGGTGGTAGGACTGTTGGGAATTCTCAAGGCGGGTGGGGCTTATGTGCCACTTGATCCTGACTATCCCCAAGAACGTTTGAGCTTCATGTTAGAAGATGCTCAAGTTTCAGTACTGCTGACTCAACAGCGACTTGTTGACAAACTGTCACAGCATCAAGCAAACCTTGTCTGTTTGGATGAGATATGGTCACAAATTATCCAAAACAATCAAGATAATCCCGTCAGTGAAGTCAGAGCTTTTCATATAGCTAATGTAATTTACACGTCAGGATCTACAGGCAGACCCAAGGGCGTGATGGTTGAGCATACCGGACTGTGCAACTTAGCTCAAGCTCAAATTCAGACTTTTGGCTTGCAAAACTCCAGTCGTATTCTCCAGTTTGCCTCCCTGAGTTTTGATGCTTCTATCTGGGAATTCGTGATGGCCTTGGGGTCAGGGGCAACACTTTACCTGGGAACAAAAGACTCTTTACTGCCCGGTATACCGTTAATTGAGCAATTACGCAATCATTGCATTACTCATATCACCCTACCACCCTCGGCATTAGCAGTTATGCCTGTAGAAAAACTCCCAGCATTGCAGACTATGATTGTGGCAGGAGAAGCTTGTTCTGCTGAATTAATAAGGCAGTGGTCTGCTGGCAGAAACTTTTTCAACGCTTACGGGCCAACAGAAGCTACTGTCTGTGCCACAATTGCAAAATGCACTGATGGCGACGAGAAAATTTCTATTGGTAGAGCGATCGCCAACACACAAGTCTATATTTTAGACGAAAATTTGCAGCTAGTGCCGATTGGTGTACCAGGAGAGTTACACATCGGTGGTGTGGGGTTAGCCAGAGGCTACCTCAACCGTCCAGAATTGACAACTGAGAAATTCATCCCCAACCCGTTTTATAATTCAAAATCGCGAAGGGTTGCGAGCGAAGCGACGCAATCTCAAAATTCAAAATTATATAAAACAGGTGACTTAGCCCGTTATTTACCAGATGGTAATATCGAATACCTGGGACGCATTGATAACCAGATAAAGATTCGCGGCTTCCGCATCGAATTGGGAGAAATTGAAGCAATACTGAGCCAGAATGGTGATGTGCAGGCATCTTGTGTTATTGTTCGCAAAGATACCCCTGGGGAGCAACGCTTAGTCGCCTACATCGTGCCACAAAACCAGTCAGCACCCACAATTAGCGAGTTGCGTCAATTCCTAAAAACAAAGCTGCCAAATTACATGGTTCCATCTACAATAGTGATCCTGGAGTCGTTGCCCCTAACTCCTAATGGTAAAGTAGACCGCCGTGCCCTACCAGCACCAGAATTAGATCGCGAACTGTTAGACAAATATATTGCTCCGCGCACGCCAATCGAAGAAATGCTAGCGCACATTTGGGCTGATGTCCTCAAAGTAGAGCAAGTGGGCATACATGATAACTTCTTTGAAATCGGGGGACACTCGCTACTAGCAACCCAAGTAATTTCACGCATTCATACCACCTTCAAAATAGAACTACTATTGCGCAGCCTGTTTACAGCAGCAACAGTTGCACAATTGGCGCGAGAGATCCAGCAGTGGCAGCAACAGCAGTTAGAACTGACAGTACCACCGCTTTTACCAACCCCAAGAAATGCACACTTACCACTGTCATTTGCTCAAAGTAGATTGTGGTTTTTAGACCAGTTAAAGCCCAACAGTGCTTTCTACAATATTCCTGGGGCTTTACGACTGCAAGGTCAGCTTCAAGTGACAGCCTTAGAACAAAGCTTGTGCGAAATCATTCATCGCCACGAAGCCTTACGCACCAACTTCGTCACAGTTGATGGACAACCAACTCAAATCATTCACCCAGAAACTGCTTGGACGCTTTCAATTGTCGATTGGCAGTATTTACCAACAAGCGAGCAAGAAATCGCTGCACAACAATTAGCAATCGCACAAGCGCAACAACCGTTTGACCTAGCAAATGAACCATTATTCAGAGCGACATTAGTGGTGCTATCCGACACAGAACACATCTTGCTAGTGTGTATGCATCACATTGTATCTGATGGATGGTCAATGGGTGTGTTTGTCCAGGAACTGGCAGCGTTGTACGATGCTTATTCTCAAGGTCAGCCATTACCCCTTGCACCACTGCCTGTTCAGTACGCGGACTTTGCAGTGTGGCAGAGACAGTGGTTGCAAGGTGATGTACTGCAAACCCAAATGGCTTACTGGCAACAACAACTGGCGGATGCACCAGGTTTATTATCGCTCCCCACCGACCGACCAAGACCAACAGAGCAAACCTTCAGTGGGGCACATCTGAAGTTTGAACTGTCAGTTGAGCTAACTGCTGCGCTGACACAACTGAGTCAGCAACAAGGAGTCACTTTGTTCATGACACTGTTGGCAGCGTTTGATGTATTACTTTACCGCTACACAGGACAGTCAGATATTCTGGTGGGGTCTCCCATTGCTAATCGCAATCACAATGAAATAGAAGGGTTAATTGGCTTTTTTGTCAATACTTTAGTGATGCGTACTGATGTCTCAGGCAATCCCAACTTTGGCGAATTACTTGGTCGCGTCAGAAACATGGCAATTGATGCCTATGCTCATCAAGATTTGCCGTTTGAAATGCTGGTGGAAGCATTGCAGCCAGAACGGAACTTAAGCCATACACCACTGTTCCAGGTAATGTTTGTCTTCCAGAATGCACCCATGCCCGAAGTAGAGCTTGCTGGGTTAACTGTCAGTTTATTGCCAGCAGAAAGTGCAACGGCAAAGTTTGATATAACCTTATCAATGGAGAACACCGCCTCTGGACTGGTGGGTGTGTGGGAGTATAATACTGACTTGTTTGATAGCAGCACAATTTCGCGGATGGCAGGGCATTTCCAGACATTGCTATCTGGAATTGTTGCCAATCCTATTGAGCCAATTTCCCAATTGCCCTTGCTGAGTGAAGTTGAGCAACAGCAGTTACTCGTGGAGTGGAATGATACTACTGTAAAGTATCCTACTGATAAGTGTATCCATCATTTGTTTGAATCACAGGCAGAACGCATTCCCCATGCGGTAGCATTGGTGTATGAAAATGAACAACTGACCTACCATGAGTTGAATTGTCGCGCGAACCAATTGGCGCACTACTTGCGGTCTTTGGGTGTTGGTCCTGAGGTGCTGGTGGGCATTTGTGTGAAACGCTCACCAGAAATGGTGGTAGGACTGTTGGGAATTCTCAAGGCGGGTGGGGCTTATGTGCCACTTGATCCTGACTATCCCCAAGAACGTTTGAGCTTCATGTTAGAAGATGCTCAAGTTTCAGTACTGCTGACTCAACAGCGACTTGTTGACAAACTGTCACAGCATCAAGCAAACCTTGTCTGTTTGGATGAGATATGGTCACAAATTATCCAAAACAATCAAGATAATCCCGTCAGTGAAGTCAGAGCTTTTCATATAGCTAATGTAATTTACACGTCAGGATCTACAGGCAGACCCAAGGGCGTGATGGTTGAGCATACCGGACTGTGCAACTTAGCTCAAGCTCAAATTCAGACTTTTGGCTTGCAAAACTCCAGTCGTATTCTCCAGTTTGCCTCCCTGAGTTTTGATGCTTCTATCTGGGAATTCGTGATGGCCTTGGGGTCAGGGGCAACACTTTACCTGGGAACAAAAGACTCTTTACTGCCCGGTATACCGTTAATTGAGCAATTACGCAATCATTGCATTACTCATATCACCCTACCACCCTCGGCATTAGCAGTTATGCCTGTAGAAAAACTCCCAGCATTGCAGACTATGATTGTGGCAGGAGAAGCTTGTTCTGCTGAATTAATAAGGCAGTGGTCTGCTGGCAGAAACTTTTTCAACGCTTACGGGCCAACAGAAGCTACTGTCTGTGCCACAATTGCAAAATGCACTGATGGCGACGAGAAAATTTCTATTGGTAGAGCGATCGCCAACACACAAGTCTATATTTTAGACGAAAATTTGCAGCTAGTGCCGATTGGTGTACCAGGAGAGTTACACATCGGTGGTGTGGGGTTAGCCAGAGGCTACCTCAACCGTCCAGAATTGACAACTGAGAAATTCATCCCCAACCCGTTTTATAATTCAAAATCGCGAAGGGTTGCGAGCGAAGCGACGCAATCTCAAAATTCAAAATTATATAAAACAGGTGACTTAGCCCGTTATTTACCAGATGGTAATATCGAATACCTGGGACGCATTGATAACCAGGTAAAGATTCGCGGCTTCCGCATCGAATTGAGGGAGATAGAAGTGGTACTGAGCCAACACCCATCAGTTCACTCAGTTGTCGTCACAGCTAGAGTAGACACTTCTGGGGATCAGCGCTTAATCGCCTACATCGTGCCACAACAGCACACAGCACCCACAATTAGCGAGTTGCGTCAATTCCTAAAAACAAAACTGCCAAATTACATGGTGCCAAGTGCTTTTGTTATGCTGGAGTCGTTGCCGTTGACGCCCAACGGCAAAGTAGACCGCAAAGCATTGCCCGCACCAGATTTTCAACAAGCGTTGTTAGCAACTTATGTGGCACCCCAAACTGAACTAGAACAAACAATTGCTAGAGTTTGGCAGCAGGTATTACACCGAGAAAAAGTGGGAATATATGACAACTTTTTTGATTTAGGTGGTCATTCATTACTGATAGCTCAGGTTCATAACCAGTTGCAACAGCTGCTTCCCAAAAAGGTATTAATGGTGGAACTGTTTCAGTATCCTACCATCAATTCTTTAGCAAACTATTTAACTCAGTCGCCATCAGAAAACACCGCTTTTAAGCAAAGCCACCAACAAGTTAATCAGCAAAAAGAAGCAATAAATCGGCATAAGCAACGTAGGCAACGTCAGGAGCAAAAATAATGGAGAAATTTGAGAGGTCCGATTCCCAAGAAGCCATTGCTATTATTGGGATGTCAGGCCGATTTCCTGGGGCAAAAAATGTAGAAGAATTTTGGTACAACCTACGAAATGGTGTAGAATCTATTACGTTCTTCTCACAAGAGGAACTGGAATCAGTAGGTATTGCGAAAGAAGTGGTTCGGCACTCTCAATATGTCAAAGCCAACGGTATTATCGACAATATTGAATGGTTTGATGCGGCATTCTTTGGTATGAATCCAACAGAAGCTGAAATCACAGACCCACAACAACGTCTTTTTTTAGAATGTGCATGGGAGGCATTAGAGCAAGCAGGTTATGAGCCGGAAACCTACTTTGCTTCTATAGGAGTTTATGCTGGAACTGGAGGATTCAACACCTACTTTTTGAATAACCTTTATGCCAATCCTGAGTTAAGAAAATCTGTTGGGGATTATCAAATGATGATTGCTAATGATAGCAATCTCTTATCGACACGAGTTTCTTACAAGTTAAATCTGACTGGACCAAGTGTCACGATTCAAACAGCTTGCTCGACTTCATTAGTCGCAATTTCTATGGCTTGCCGAAGCTTGTTAAATTATGAATGCGATCTGGCTTTGGCAGGTGGTGTTTCAGTGCGAGTTCCCCAAAAAACGGGGTATTTCTACCAAGAGGGCATGATTGCTTCTCCTGATGGTCACTGTCGCGCCTTTGATGCTAAAGCACAAGGAACTGTGGGTGGTAGCGGTGTCGGAATTGTGGTTCTCAAAAGATTAGAGGAGGCGATTGCAGATAGAGATTACATTCATGCTGTCGTCAAAGGCTGTGGGATTAACAATGACGGTGCAAAGAAAGTTGGCTTAACCGCACCGAGTGTGGATGGACAAGCAGCAGTCATTTCCCAAGCTCTAGCTTTTGCTGAAGTTGAATCGGAAAGCATCACTTATATAGAAGCCCACGGAACAGCAACCCCTATGGGTGACCCCATAGAAATTGCGGCTCTCACACAGGTTTTCTCACATTACACTCAAAAGAAAAGTTTTTGTGCCTTGGGTTCTGTAAAAACCAACATCGGACATCTCGATTCGGCAGCGGGTGTTGCTGGTTTAATCAAAACTGTTTGTGCGCTCAAACATAAGTTAATACCACCGAGCCTGCATTTTGAGGAACCATCACCAGAGATTGATTTCGCCAACAGCCCATTCTATGTCAATACCAAACTTTCTGAATGGAATACTCAGGGAACTCCGCGCCGTGCAGGAGTAAGTTCCTTTGGCGTTGGTGGTACAAATGCCCATGTTATTCTCGAAGAAGCTCCGGTTGTTCAAACCTCTGGACAATCACGACCTTGGCAATTGCTAATGCTCTCAGCAAAAACCGATTCTGCACTTGAGAGTGCAACGGTGAATTTGGTGGAGCACTTGAAGGAGCATCCCAAGCTTAACCTAGCTGATGTTGCTTACACCCTAAGTAGAGGTCGAAAGGCTTTTGACTATCGACGGATATTGGTTTGTCGGACTCAAGAAGATGTGATCGCTGCACTCTCAACCAATGAGTCACAAAGGGTTTTGACCAACTTTCAAGAATCCATAAAGCGAAGAGTCGTATTTATGTTTTCTGGACAAGGAGCGCAGTATGTCAATATGGCGTTAGAACTCTACCAAGTAGAGCCGACATTTCGACATCATATTGATGTGGGGACCCAAATCCTCAAGCCGTATCTGGGATTGGACTTGCGTCAGATACTGTATCCCCAAAAGCATCACTTTGAAGAAGCGACAGAGCAACTCAAGCAGACTGCGCTAACACAACCAGCACTGTTTATCATTGAGTATGCCTTAGCGCAGTTGTGGATGTCCTGGGGAATACATCCTCAAGCCATGATTGGTCATAGTATTGGCGAATATGTCGCTGCCTGTCTTGCTGGTGTGTTCTCTTTAGAAGATGCTTTATCGTTGGTAGCAAAACGAGGGCAACTTATGCAGCAATTGCCCCCAGGTGCTATGCTTGCGGTTCCTCTAGAAGAAAAACAACTGCAACCGCTTTTGGGCGAGCAACTGTCTTTGGCTCTAATTAACGGACCTGCTAATTGTGTCGTTGCAGGCACTACAGAGGCTGTAGAAACATTACAACTCAAGTTGATGGCACAAGGGGTGGAGTGTCGCCATCTACACACCTCCCATGCTTTCCATTCCTACATGATGGAGCCGATTTTGGTACCATTCACTCTGGCGGTAAAAAATACCAATCTCAAACCACCTCAAATTCCTTACCTGTCCAATGTCACTGGTACGTGGATAACAGCAGAACAAGCCACAAATCCCAACTATTGGGCGCAGCATCTACGACATGAAGTGCGCTTTGCAGATGGCTTGCAACAATTGTTAAAACAGCCAGAGCAAATCTTGTTAGAAATTGGATCGGGTCGAATATTAACGACATTAGTAAAACAAAATCCAGAGAAAGCCCCAGAGCAAATTGTCCTCTCCTCCTTACGCCATCCCCAGGACGAACACTCAGATGTTGCTTTCCTATTAACAACCTTAGGCAAACTCTGGCTGGCTGGTGTACAGGTGAATTGGTCAGAATTTTTTGCTCATGAGCAACGCCAACGTCTTCCTTTACCAACTTATCCATTTGAGCGTCAACCTTACTGGATTGATGCTCCAGGAATTCCCCAACCGACGCAATTCTCATCTTTACAAAATACTGAACTCACCCAAAAACGAGAACCAATTCATTTGCGACCCAATTTACACAATGCTTATGTTGCTCCCACAAATGAAGTACAGCAAAGCCTGGCTGAAATTTGGCAACAATTCCTTGGGATTGGCGACATCGGTATTCACGATGACTTTTTTGAATTGGGTGGCGACTCTCTACAAGCAGTTCAGCTTCTTTCCCAGTTAAGTCAAACCTTTCAAAAGTCCTTGTCTCCCCATAGCTTACTGCAAGCTCCTACTATCGCCGCGTTAGCGCAACTCATTCAACAGACGCCATCAAAATCTGAGATTTCCACCCATTCACAAACAAAGTCTGTACCTTCATTGCTAGTGGAGATTCAGAAGGGATGCTACGAGCAACCATTATTCCTAGTACATCCTGTGGGTGGACACGTCTACACCTACCGCGATTTAGCACGTTGTCTTGGTTCAGACCAGACAGTTTATGGCATACAATCCCCCGCAGTAGATGGACACACAGAGCCATTGACCAAAGTTGAGGACATTGCGACTCAGTACATTCAACAGTTACGTGTTCTCCAGCCGCAAGGACCATATTTTCTGGGAGGTTCTTCCTTTGGCGGTACAGTCGCCTTTGAAATGGCACAGCAACTACATACCCAAGGTCTTGAGGTAGCACTGTTGGCTCTGATCGATACCCCAGGTCCCGGTCAAATGCCAGTGTTTTTGGAAGAAGATGAAACTGCAATCCTGGTTTACATACTCAGTGTTGGTTTAAATATTCCTATAACAGTCGAGCACCTACAGCAAATGACCTCTGACGAGCAACTCCTCTACTTTTTGGAGCAGATGAAGATGACTGATGCTGGAATAGTGCCTAATTTTGGTCTCCCAGAATTGCGCCATGAACTCAAGCTTTTCAATGTTTATGTGAAAGCGATGCGAAACTATGTACCGCAAACTTATTCCGGTCAAGTCGTTTTCTTCCTAGCTACAGAACGGGACGCATACAATGCCCAAAGTCCAGAGTTGCCTTGGTTGGAGCTAGCAACTTCTGGGGTCAAGATTATACCAGTGCCTGGAAATCATATCACTATGCATAATCTTCCCCACGTGCAAGTTTTAGCCGAAAAGTTACGCCTGAAACTTGATGAGGCAAGACAGTTAATTCAGTACTCAGGAGATAAGCAAGAAAAATCATAACTATGTAACAAAATATAAATTTGTGGAATTTCGTTTGTAGTTGCGCTGTCTTGCCTGCGGCACGCCTAAGGGTGAACGCGTTCAGCACAATTACGAACTAAGAATGATTTATTGACGCCGAGCTATATCAGGAGATGAAAATGTTATTACATGAACAACAACAAAAAAATCAAAATTTATCAACCTTAGACCCCTTGTTTGAAATATTTGATGGATTCGCCAAATCACAGGCAATTTTTGTTGCAGCGAAACTAGGGATTGCAGATATTTTGAACAATGGAGCTAAGAGTGGCAATGAGTTAGCCCAAGCCACAGGAGTCAATCAACTTTTTCTTGAGCATTTGATGCGGATGCTGGTCAGCGTTGATCTATTTTCTGTGGATGAGTACAACAACTTTACATTAAACCTCCTGGGAAAACGTCTCATGACTGGCACTTCTGATTCTCTCAGAAGCACAATACTGGCAACAACACAGATATTTTATCCCTTATGGGGAAACCTGCTACATACTGCTACGACTGGTGAAAGTGCTGTTCAACAAACTTTTCAAACCAGTTTGTATGGTTACGTAGCACAAAATCCTGAGTTGGCAAATCATTTCAACGAGTTCATGGAAGAGACGACAAGAGAATGGCTTTTGCCGCTTCTGGAAGCTTATGACTTTTCCAAAGTTGAAACAATTGTAGATGTCGGAGGTAGTACTGGCAGCTTAATTGCCGTTATTCTTAAGGCAAATACCAAATTACAAGGTATCTTATTTGACCAGGAAGATGTTGTTGCAGGTGCAGGAAAAGTTTTGTCAACGGCAGGAGTTGCTGACCGTTGTCAAATCATTGGCGGCAACTTCTTTGATTCTATTCCCAAAGGTGGCAATCTTTATTTAATTTCGCGAGTTTTACTGAATTGGGACGATAGTCAAGCTCTGAAAATTCTGACGAATTGCTACCAAGCTATGACACCTAACGATCAGCTATTGATTGTTGATACTGTCATGTCAACAGATAACGCGTCACCCTTCCTCAGCTTTTCCACTATCAACTTATTTTTAACTGGTGCTTCTTTGATGCGGACAGAAGATGAATTCCGAAATTTATTGTCAACAGCAGGTTTTCAGGTCACCGAGATGAGCCAAACAAAAAGTTTCTTTAGTTTAATTGAAGCGAAAATAAAACCTTAACGGGTGACAACATAGCTACAAAGCCTTCTTCTACTGGCACTTCAACAAAGAAGAATACATGCGTCAGTCGCCAGGAGTCAGAATCAACTCCTGTTCGACTGGTGGATGAATAATGGTCTGAAGCCCCCGATTTTAACCCTGTTTTGTCAGTTTGGGAGAAGCCTATTGCTGAAAGCCGTTTAGTCTTGTCATGTTTCTTCACCTTATTAACTATTAAAAGGCTGCTATCAATTACTAAAAGAAAGAGCGATAGCGTACCCGCTATGAACCGGTGGCGATCGCCCCCATAGAATCAGGAGACAATCGCTTTCTCATCAGTTCATATTGCGAAACTTAGCAGCACGCAAAGATTGAGTTTTCGCTGCAACCACAGGACTACTAGCCCGTCGTGCGGTTGATGCCCAGGACTGCATCCGCTCGACTGCCGCAGCGTCCTGAATCGCAAGCGGGGTAATGGTTTGACGACAGGTTTCCAGATCAGCAAGTGTTACCTGCTGCGGTCTATCCTCATCGAATGCCAGCAGAGCAGCTTCAGATGCTAGAGTTTCCAATTCAGCACCGGAAAATTTCGCGGTCGAGGCTGCGATCGCCTCCAAATACTCCGATTCCAGATGAATGCCAAAGCGTTGTAGATGAATCGCCAGAATCTGTACACGCTCCGGTTCTGTAGTAAGATCAACAAAGAAAGATTCGTCAAATCTTCCTTTCCTCTTAAATTCACTTGGTAGTGCTGATGGGTCATTGCAGGTTGCAACTATAAACACCCCAGCAGTGCATTCAGCCATGAACGTAAGCAAAGTACCCAAGATGCGTTGAGAAACACCGCTTGTATCGCCCTGACCTGACAGTGCTTTTTCTACTTCATCTACAAACAAGACACAAGGTGCGATCGCCTCGGCAGTTTTCAAAGCACGTCTGACATTCCCCTCAGACTCACCTACCAGACTGCCCAAAAGGGACGCAATATCGAGTTGCAGAAGTGGTAGATTGAGTATACTAGCGATGTTTTTGGCACAGTGGCTCTTACCTGTTCCGGGCGGCCCTGCAAGCAACACACCTTTTGGTTGAGGTAGGTGTAGCTCACGCGCCTCTTGTGCGAATAGCCGCCGCCGCCTCATCAGCCACTCGCGCAGTAGATCCAAACCGCTAAAAGGAATGGTAGCTGGCTTACCCAACTCGATACCCATTTGAGAGAGTAGCCGAGTTTTGTACTCGACAGCTCTGGGGATAAAATCAGCGCCGACAACGACACCATCATTAGTTAAGTTTTCTTTGACTGTTAACCGAAGGAAGTCGCTAATTTCTTCTAAGGTTAAACCCAGCGCTACACGAGAAAGAGTTTCAAATTCAACATTTTCTAGCGTAACAGTGAAAGTTAATTCCTGTTCAATAGCAGACTGTTGTAGGTCATGCAAATAAGAAGTGATATGCTCAAGTATTTGGTCAATACTAGTAGTTTACCAAGGTAACTTTGCTAAGTAAAACCTCTAATTGGTAAAATAGCCAAAAATGGGGTGTAACATGGC
>NZ_JAAGOG010000349.1:0-4692 GCF_010747425.1 Nostoc sp. UIC 10630 | reverse complement strand
GGGGGCAGGGGGCAGGGGGCAGGAGTGATTCTTCTTTATCTGTCTCATCTTCCCCAATCCCGAATCCCCAGTCCCCCAACATCCAAGGATTCATTTTCGATTTAGATGGTGTGCTGACAGATACAGCAGAACTTCATTATCTAGGTTGGAAGAAGTTAGCAGATGAAGAGGGTATACCATTTAATCGGCAGGATAACGAAGCACTTAGGGGTGTATCTCGTCGTGCTTCCCTCATGCTAATTCTTGGGGATAGACCATATTCGGAAGCACAAATCCAAGAGATGATGGAGCGGAAGAATCGCTACTATGTGGAATTGATTCAAAATATGACATCCAAGGATTTGTTACCGGGTGCGATCGCCTTCTTGGATGAACTGCGACAAGCTGGGATTAAAATCGGCATTGGTTCAGCCAGCAAAAATGCCCGTACAGTAATCGAGCGATTGGGCATTGCTGATAAAGTAGATGCGATCGCAGATGGTTATAGTGTACAGCAACCTAAACCAGCACCCGATCTATTTTTGTACTCAGCCAAGCAGCTAGGACTTGAACCAGCGCAATCTGTAGTTGTAGAAGATGCCGCAGCAGGCATTGAGGCAGCTCTAGCTGCGGGGATGTGGGCAGTAGGACTTGGCCCCGTTGAACGAGTTGGAGCCGCTCATGTTGTCTTACCCAGCTTAGAAGGTATCAAATGGGCAGATTTAAGAGCCAAATTGAGTGATATTGCCAGACAAAAACATTCAGGGACTTCCCAATAAAATTTATGAAGTGTGATGCGTAAAATCCCTTGCCTTTAGACCAGGAGATATAAAGCTAAGATCGTCCAAGTAGAGAATCTAAAGTAAAACTCAACTTTAGATATCCAAATTAGGAGTAAGAGCGTGAATTTGGACGATTTAGCCTTACAGATACAGCTTATGCGTAAGCGCGTCGCCCTTTTGCAACGCCAGAGTGAACAGCAAAAACCAGAGGAAGATATTGAATTCATCACAGATGTATTCAAGGAACTCTACCTAGCTTTGGAAGAAATGCAAATAGCTAATGAAGACTTACAGCAACAGAATGAAGAATTATCCAACGCTCAACAGTCGTTAATAGCACAAGGTCAACGCTACCAAGAATTGTTTGAGGAAGTACCAGATGCCTATTTGGTAACTGATCCAAGAGGAGTAATTCAGGAAGCTAATTCTGCCGCCCAGAATATGTTGAACATCTCAAAGAATTTCCTGTTGGGCAAACCTTTAGGAATTTTTGTGCTTGAGAAAGAACTGATTGCTTTTCATTTGAAACTGACTCATCTGAGCGATCGCGCCGAAATTCCAGACTGGAAAATGCAAGAGTGGGAAGTAAATCTGCGGCCACGTAACAAAACACCCATTGTTGCTGCGATGAAGGTGGCTGCTATCCGTAATCAACAAGGTAACTTAGTTGGTCTGCGTTGGCTATTGCGCGATATTAGCGAAAGCAAGCGTCTTCAAGCCAAGCTGCAATGGGCAGAAGAGGCGATGCGACTAGCGCTTGCCAAAGAAAGAGAGTTTAGTGAACTTAAATCTCGGCTGCTCACCACCGCCTCTCATGAGTTTCGCAACCCTTTGGCTACCATCCACTCTTCGGCGGAACTACTAGAACATTATCGCCATCTATGGAGCGACGAGCGCCAACAGATTCACCTACGTCGCATTCAAACATCTGTTATGCATATAACCCAGTTACTGAATGATTTATTGGTGCTGAATCAGGATGAAACAGGTAAGTTAGAATTTAATCCAACACCCCTAAATTTGGTGGAATTTTGCCACGATTTATTAGAAGAATTAGAACAGAGCGATCGCTCCCAACATGCGATCGTTTTTAGCAGTGAGTGCCAATGCACCTCAGCTAACCTAGACGCTAAACTACTGCGGCAAATCTTGAGTAATTTATTCTCGAATTGTCTAAAATACTCTCCCATTGGTAGCACAGTTAAGTTTTCTGTAACCACTGCCAACGAGCGAGCTATATTCCAGACTCAAGACTCTGGTATTGGCATTCCTCCTGCTGACATTGAACACATATTTGAACCTTTCCATCGCGCCAGTAATACAGGTAATATCCCAGGAATGGGATTAGGGATGTCCATCGTCAAGCAGGCTGTAGATTTACATGGCGGCGAGATTATTGTCGAAAGTGCGATCGATGTAGGAACTACCTTTACAGTCATCCTGCCATTTTCGAGAGATTTGCATATATAGTGGCTTGTACTAATGCTTCTTTTTATTTCTTATTGGTTTACTATTGAATGTTCTTACCTTCCAATGGATGCTTAGACCCCCAATTTCAGGCTAACAAGCTCTGACAACATTGGGTTTCAAGCTAGATATACTAAGCTTTTGAGTCACTTTCAACCGAGGAAGACCGTACAATAATCAATCACTTTTATTTATCGAATTCAAAACCAAAAGTAATTGCTTCTATACTAAAAGGTATTTAAAGTAAAGTTAGCCGGTCAACAATTAGTTGATTGTAAAGTTTTTCTTAACAATAGCTTAGGGAAACAAACTCAAGGACTTTGTATATTTAAGTGTGAGTTTAAAATATTACGCCTGTGGTAATCTCTAACAAATCAGAATACGCACTTCTAGCCCTGTTAGAGTTAGCAACCTGCTACCCTAAGGGTGAAGCGCTGCAAATTCGAGAAATAGCGGTCTTACAAGACATACCAAACCGCTATTTAGAACAACTTCTGGCAACATTAAGACGTGGAGGTTTAATTAAGAGTATACGCGGAGCCAAAGGTGGCTATGTTTTGGCACGAGACCCTGGAAAGATTACAGTGTTAGATGCTTTTAGCTGCATGGAAGGGTCAGATATTGTTGTATCTGATTCTGAGCCGACTCCCAACACGGTAGAAGGTGAACTAATTCAGGAAGTCTGGCAAGAAGCACGTCAGGCTGCTAACTCCGTTTTGGAAAAATATACACTCCAAGACCTTTGTGAACGAAGATCGCTAAGAAAGCAGAAGGAACTCATGTATTACATTTAGAAAGGGTGAAGTGGGAAAATTTTCATCCTTTATCTTGAATTGATAGTCATTTCAGCTTTAACCATATTTAGCACATCTGGATGTTACATGTAGATATGCAGTAATTTCAAGTAAGTAAGCAGAAAATTCTTAGTATGATATCAAGTCTGGGTAATTAGTTACAATTCCCACAGTGATTTCACCCTTCCCTTTAGCCTACGGTGTCTACACAAGTAATAAAAATCTAGCTTGATGAGGCTTTGCTCGTTCCCTTTCCATACACCGTATGGGAATGCATTCATTGAGGCTCTGGCTAAATGTATCACTAGAGTCAGAGCCTCTAATCTGCTATTTCTATACAGAGCAAGGGGAGTAGAGACAAAGTATAGCTTTAGCAAGGTGGCTTTTTGTCGATTTAGTAAATAATCAGACGGACATAATATAAAATATTTTTGACAAAAAATACAGTCGAAAGAAGAAAATTTTGAGTAACTAGTCAGTTGAACCATACCTCAAGCAAGATAGTTTTCAAAAATTTGCTATCTCAATTGTCTAGTTAGACGTTTTTTGTGATGTAATCCTTATTAATATTAATAACCAGACAACCTGTGAGGCTGTTATATGCCTGAAGTTAATTCTCAACAGCCCATAAATACTGCCGCTACTCTTGTGGAGAGTTATGCAGCAGGAAAACGGGACTTTAGTAAAGCAGAACTGGATGATGCCGATTTGCAAGGCATTAACTTGAAAGGATGTGACCTGAGTTATGCTGACTTGAGTGAAGCTAACCTAAGTGGCGCTAATCTCAGGGGAACCGACCTGAGTTTCGCCGATCTCGAACAAGCTAATCTGAGGGATGCTGATCTTAGGGGAGCATTGTTGATGTCAGCGAATCTTCGCCAAGCCGATCTCAAAGGAGCAAAGCTGGAAAAAGCAGACTACGATCGCAGCACCCATTTTCCCCAAGATTTCGACCCAGTGAAAGCTGGTATGCAAATAAAAGTTGAAGATTAATTTAACAATATAACCAGTTCAAAAGAGAAGAATATTGCCCTCCTACCTCCTTCAACGATCCTACTTGCCTCAAGATAGAAGATATTTTTGCTAAAAGAGTTGTATTTTGGTGAAAAAGCCTATCTATGAGGTTGACAATGGAGGCAAAAAGTGGAACCATCAACCGACGCGCACCACTAATTACTGCTGGGATTTTTCTTGGTGTGGGTCTTGGAGGGTTTATTGATGGAATTTTACTGCATCAGATCCTCCAGTGGCATCACATGCTTAGTAGCATTCGACCTCTGACAAACAGAGCGAATATAGATTTGAACATGGTATGGGATGGGTTCTTTCATACCTTAGATTGGGTATTCACCGCCACTGGACTTGTGTTACTATGGCGTGCTGGACGGCGTGATGATGTTCCTTGGTCATCACAGACCTTTATTGGATCAATACTGATTGGTAGTGGGTTGTTCGACTTGGTTGAAGGTTTAATTGACCACCAAATTCTCGGTGTCCATCATGTGAAACCAGGCCCAAATGAGTTAGCTTGGGATCTAGGATTTCTGGCATTCGGTGCGCTACTTGTTGTTATCGGCTGGATAATGATAAAAAAGGAATCAAGAGTCATTAGTCATTAGTCATTGGGCATTGGGCATTGGTTAATAATCATAGTTCTTCTCCCCTTGCTC
>NZ_JAAGOG010000348.1:0-4713 GCF_010747425.1 Nostoc sp. UIC 10630 | reverse complement strand
ATAGGCGCTTTCGCCTTTCTCCCAAAGGGAGACGCACTCGCGTTCGGGGCGAAAGCTAGGCTTATAGCATTTTATTTGATTGAGTCGATGGGGGATATTATTCCCCGCACCTCTCATTTAGATCCGTGCGTACCCATTTCTGTGTACACGGCTCCCGATATTCTTAGGGAGTTACCCTTTTGCTCATGTGGATGTAACCGTGGCAGCTTTCATGAATGGCTAGAAGGTTATTATTTTTCCAGTTATTATGGTTTCCATCTGAATGATGGAGATGTACCTTCTCATCACTGAGCATTTTTAGTCCACAATGTTCACATCTATGGTTTTGCCGCTTAAGGGCAAAAGAGGTATGGTTGTCATAGAGCTTGCTGTTACGCTCGCTCCAGTACGTTAAATCTCCGTCATAGGGTGATTTTTCTCCTTTGACATTGATGTGTTTATTTTCGGAGTAAGGGATTGCTGGGAATGCTTTGTTTAGTAATTGCTTACTGGTATAGCGATTCTGCTTGCTTTCCTTGTTGAGTACCTTATACGCTCTGTTTTGGACATGGTACAGTGAGAACTTTGACCCGTCCATCTTGCAGAAGCGGTGGTAGTTCCTCCAACCTCTAACTACCGGGGCTAATTTCTCAGCCTTTGTGGTAGCTCCATAATTCGAGTTGTTGATGATGATTTTTACTTTCTTGCGAAAAGCTTTGTAGTTATCCGCTGAAGGGAAACATCTAAACTTTCCGTTTTTCTGGACTTGAAAGTGCCAGCCTAGAAAATCGAAACCATCTGTCGCGGCGGTTAGCTTTGTCTTTTTATCACTGACTTTCATTCCCCGCTCTGTTAAAAACTGGCTAATTCTGTCAAGTATTTCTAACGCGTTTTCATTAGGCTTGAGTATGATTACCATATCATCGGCGTACCGTACTGACCGATGTATTGACTCTATCCCATTCAACGCAATGTTAGCTAATAGTGGACTTACCACCCCGCCTTGTGGTGTTCCTTGTTCAGGAAATTCTGGATTAACTCCGGCTTTGAGACATCGGAAGATTCCTTGCCTTATACTCTTAGGAGCGATGAGTCTATCCATAATGGCAGCATGGTTTATCCTATCGAAAGTGGGTAGCTAGCTAGCGAGGTTTCCAAGCCTTGGCTCCTTTTCTAACTAGCCCCCTCCGAACCGTGCTTACGAGTTTCCAGGTACACGGCTCTCCAGTACTCTGTTATCTCGAGACTGGTTGAGATATTGGTTTACCAGCATGTATTGCATCATGGCATTGAGGGCAAACCATGAGAGTTTTCCTTCTACGTGCGGACATAATTTGCATCCATTGCGGTTTTTCTTTCTTGCCTTTGATTTTGAGGTCTTTAAGGGCATGAATATGGTGAACTTCAATATCACCTGTTGCCCCGCAAATCTCACATTCCGAAGCAAGAAGCCGTTTAATGAGTTCATTTCTGAACGCAGGTTTTCGCACTCGTGGCAAATCTTCTATGGTTGCTTTTAGGTTGCGTTTTAATTGTATGCCCCCGAAACGAGTTACCAAGGGTTTCTTACCTTCAACTGGGACGGTTATTTCAACACATTTTCTTCTTCCTTGTGGAAGTTTTACCGTCTTTTGGTACTTGGCGCAGATTTTGGCTACGCTAGTTTTGTGTTTACAGGCTAGGGTTTTCATTAACGAACTCCACATAACCCATTGGAGTTTACGGAGCCATGCAATGTTTTGAGCAAGGCTGTAGAATTGTACGTAGCCTCTGAGTTCTGATTGGTAAATGTTAATGATAGTAAAATCATCGTCATTTATTAGCTCAGGACGATGAATGGGTTTGCCATTCCTCATATAAAGAGCGCATTTTCCTTCTACAAAACTTGCAGGGATTCTTAGTGCAGTGATTCCATTAAGTGAGCGTTTACCATTGGTATGCTTATCGTCGGAATATTGAACTAAGATTTCGTAACCTAAGAAGTTCGCTGCTTCATTTCTGGCATTAGTAATTAAGGTCTTTTCTGCTGACATTTCTAACTGAAGATTGTCGGCTAGGAATGTCTTTAGTTTTTCCTTAATTTCTTTTGCTTCTTGAAGTGAACCAATGAAACCAAGTAGAAAATCATCAGCATAGCGGACGTAATTTAGCCTTCTGTATTCTGGGTCACGGACATCTTTGGAGGGCATTTTCTGGTATTTAATCTCCAGTTGACGCGCTTTATCGAATTGTCCATTTTTCCTGTAATACCAGGCAAGTTTTACGAGCCTTGAATACTCTCGATTTTCTGCCCGACATTTACCTCGTGTATATTCTGGAATGACTGTCTGTTCGACAAATTTATCTAGCTTATCAAGGTAAATATTTGCGAGTATGGGTGATACAATCGACCCTTGTGGCGTTCCACTCAGTGTAGAATGGTATCTCCATTGCTCACAGTAACCTGCCGTTAATAAGGTTTCAATCAATCTCAAAAATCGATTATCTTGGATTTTCTCGCGGAGAATTGACATTAAGATTTTCTGATTTATATTGTCAAAACAGCCACGGATATCTCCTTCAATAAACCATTTGGTTCCTTGCCAAGTGCGGTCTATTACTGTTAATGCAGTATGGCATCCACGCTCTTGTCTAAAACCATGACTGCTGTTAGAAAATTGGGGTTCATAGTACGCTTCTAATATCAGACGTATTACTTCCTGAACCAATTTGTCGTTCCAAGTGGGAATGCCCAGTGGTCGTGTTTTCCCATTTTTCTTGAGAATATTAATTCGCCGTACTGGTGTCCATCGAAAACGTTCATAGCGAATATCTTCTATGAGTTTTTCAATCTTTTTGATGGACATCCCATCCACAGTCTCTGATGTAACTCCTTGCGTCATTGCCCCATTATTTTTGTAAATGCGACTGTACGCCAAGAGGTACAGATTAGGATTGAAAAGTTGCCTGTAGACATCATCCAGAGGTAAACCACGATTCCCTCTGTCTCGAATTACACTTAAAACCGTTTCGGCGTTTCGCATCTCGCGTACCTCCCGATACAAGTGTGAAGAATACCTGTTCTCCTTTGCCATGTGAGCGGCTTTCCCGCTCTCGGACTATTATGAGAACTCTGTAACCATAGGGGTCGCCCCCCGTAGGTCATCCCGCGCTTTATTGACTCGATACGTAATAGTGTGATTTAGGTGTCCCATTCATTCGTTAAGCCATCTCATCGCTGGCTGACTCCGTTTGAAGAAGTTGTGTGGTTCAAATGTTTAAAACTACACACAAACGATTATTCCTGTTAGGCGTTGTAGGAATAGGCAATCGAATATACCGTCAGAATTAGGCTTCAGGTAGTTTAACCTTCACCCTGTCACACAAGTCTTGCCAGACTCTAGTTTTAACGCCTTCTCTCTATTTCTGGCTTTACCAACATGCGGTTGTTCCTTTTGTCTTTCGACTCTAGGTAAGTTGGTTGACTTAGAGATGTTCTTCTTAATCTCTCCCAATTTAATTGGGGATACCGCGTTAACTGTCACGGCGCACGCACGCTTCAATATCGAGTTCTATAACTCGCTTATCCTTTCCGTTGGCATTTGAGCTTAGGTTGTGGAACAAGATTTTCTGAGCATCATGTGCCGAGCGTCCCGTTCTAAATCCGTAGCTTCTGGCATGGAAGGTAGCTTCATGTGCTGGTTCTATTGCGTATTTGATAAGACATTGATATGCTCTATCTGCAACAGTAGGGATTTTTAGCATTCTGGTGGTACTACCGCCCTTTTTTGGGATGGATATACTACGTAATTCCTGGTGTTTCCAGTCATTGCTTGATGCTTTCAGCAGTTCACTTAAATCAAATCGTTCCTTAAAGTTAAGGGACTTTTTGCCGTCGATTCCTGCCGTCTTTTTCCCAGCGTTTAGCTGTGTTACTTGACGGATTGCCAGTAATCTTGCTGCGGTAGATTTCAGAATCAGTTTTTGTAGTGACTGAGCTTTTCGCTTGTCGCCAACAAGAATAGCTTTATACACTCGCTTTTGTAGGCGGAATAGGTTACTTCGGAATCTCTTCCACGGTAATGTTTTCCAGGATTCACTAGTGTTATCACTGTGTCTAATCATGCTCTGCTCCGGTTTGTGTATTCTGAACACCTCAGACCAATTACGGTCTGTCCTACCCGAACTGAGGGAGTTCCGCTACTCGTCTAGCCTACGCAAGGGTTCGACCTTCCCTTTGACCCTCAACTCGTTTTTATTCGTTCCCTCGGTGAGATTGTTTTGTTTCTTTAGGTGTAGCCAATTCAACCACTGAATCCCCTAGACTCTTGCCGCTATTTCCAATAAGAATGCTGCGGGGGTTAGCTTCAGTAAGGTCGGGGGTTTTGTGTTGCGCCCCGCTTGGGAGTAAGTTGCTTTTCTAGGCTCTGTTTCACCATAGAAACTCCCCATTAGCGCCAGTGTCACCTCGCAACAAGTGTCTGTTTGCGCCCTGTTCCCAGCTTCACCCTCCAGAAACCGAGTCTGGTCAGTGTGGGCAGATAGGGAGTCATACCTGAGTCTGGTAGACGGGGCTTTCACCCGCATTCCTCCGAGAGTTCAACCGTTACCATTTCTGATTTTGGTTGGTGAAGTTATTTACGGACTATTACCGTGATTCATTCACACCGAATCGCACCTTGGATCTCCCTAAGAAAACGCAGTGAAATAGTCCTCTGCACCGTCTGCGTTTGAGGATTAAAACTAGTTTGATGT